>JAYSVZ010000454.1:0-4631 GCA_043718305.1 Planctomycetota bacterium
AATGTCAAACGATTTGTAACCATCATGCTCCTGCTCCAGGAGCCGTGGCAGAATCTCGAAACCCTCGAAAGTCCGATCGATTGGCATGGTTGTGACTCGGGCTTTAAACCTCGCTCCGGATGGAATTTCCGGGACGCCGTTCTTGGCATCAACTCCATTCAAGACGATTCGAAAATCCTCGATTCCTAGAGCAAGTGTTGTGGGATAAGTGAATCCTGCTCGCGTGGACAACTCACGAGGTGTGAGTGGCTTGGGTCTCATCGATAAGCCAATGAACAGCGCGAGCAGAACAACACCAGTTCCGATCAAAGTCCATTTCTTGCTCATGATTCATTCCTTTGAAACGATACCATCACAGAGCGGGGCTAGGGAGATGTCGGACCAGTGACGAGCCCGGACATGGAAGCAATAAACGGCATACCGGTAGTGGTATACGCATTGATCGTGTAGTTCCCCGGTCCTTGCATATTTATCGGTGTCGGACCGATGAACACACCTTCCTGAACGGTCACCGTGACATCCATTTGCTGATCTGTCATGATTGGAGTCGTCATGCCCCCCACGAGGCCAGTGATCGTATATCGATTCACAACACTCAGTCTCACTTTTGTACCGTCCGGAATGCCGTTAGCAACTCCAGAGATCCAGACAGGCACGTTGTGTGCGCACGTTCCTGGATTCGCCAGTTGAAGGCCCGGAAATGGTCGAGGGTATTGTGCGTGTACAGACGAATCAAACAGTGCTAGACAGCAGACAGCAGACAGCAGACTTCATGATTTCTCCAATCGAGTTCGAACTGGGCATGAGACCCTACTCCTTTATACCATCGGTCATTTCTGTTTTGCAAGCGTCCGATGACGATTTTTCTTTTAACTACTCCAAGCACCATTCACTCTCTTTGGCATCCCGGTTCAGGATCGCGGGGCGGTCGATGGTGATCCCCTTGATCTGGACCTTGAGCGTGGGCCAGTGTTCGAAGGGGGTGACCAACTCGGTCCGGTCTTCGTGAACGAGGAGCGTATCGCCCGTTGACGCGAAGCGGACGCTGGGATGCCAATGAATCACTTGGCCGGGGCTGAACTTTTGCGTTTGCTCGGGGGTCACCATCATCCCACAGAGATCGTAGCCCAGCGCCTCGGCCTGGTCGGCAAGACGCCATTCATCAGCGACACCGAACTTTTCATAGATCCGCTGCAGCCGCTTCCACGTCTCGGCGACTTCCCAGCCCGCGTGCGAGAAGTAGAGACCGGTCGCCTGAAGCAGGCTGGCAACTTGATGCGTGTCGGCCATGTCGGCGGGTGGTTTGCCGAAGCTCACCGTGCGGGTACATCCGGCGTGCAGTCCGAATTGCCGCCCGACCACGGAGATCACGCAGTGCCGCTCGATCTTGTCCATGCCATAGGACCAGTGGCGGTAGCGAGCCCCCTGGCCATCGGCCATGACTTGAATGCGGACCGGAGTAATCTCGTGCTTGATTAGGCGGTGGGCGATCTCACCCGCCACTTCGGCTTCGGTCGTCCCTCGGGTCAAGCTGCGGGCGGTGGCCTCAATGGCATGGGCCACCCAGCGGCCGAGGGTGCGGAGACGTTTCGCTTCGAACTCATTAATCGTGCGACGAAAGTCGGCCAGCTCAGCAGAGACGTTGGTTGTGCCGAGCACACCAGTATCGCTGGCCACGTTACGCCCCCGGCAGAGGTCACTGATCAAGACCTCGCGTGGTTCGGTCCACTCGCGTTCCTTGACCTGAAACCCCAGACCCGGCAACTCGCGGTCAAAGAGCTGCCCACTGTCGACGGCGTTGCAGAGGACGACTCGCGCATCGCGGCTGATGAAGAGCGCTGCGGTCGTCTCGGCAGTCCCTCGGCGGGCGTTGTCACCGCCGGTCGTGAGCCATGCGAAGTTCTCGGGCCGCTCCAGGACGACGCCGTCAAGCTGCTTCAAGTGCAGATATTCCGCGAGCAGCTTGTGCTTGCGGTCGACTTCGTCATACCGCTCCCCATCCGGCAGGCGAATTTCGCCGGACGACATGGGGTGGTAAGGAGGAAGGGCAGTCAGCGACATCCATGCGATCCCGGGGAGAGGGGCGCGGGCCGGATCCGGCTCGGAACAAGTGAGAGGGGCTTCCGATCTGACAGGGTTGAGGCTGTCACGGGGGAGGAGCATCTCACGGCACCATGATTAGCTTACCGAACCCGGCGCGGCATTTGTACAATCTTGAAATGTTCGCCCAGCAATTCCTTCCACGGGAGAGTTCTGTGACGAGAAGTCGGATTGAATCGGATCGCGAAGATTTACTGGCTGAAGCAGTCAATCTGCCGGAGCGGGTCGAACTGATCGTACCCGGACTTCCCGAGCCAGTCACGGTCGGGTGCAGCGCCGCCGGACAGTGGTCATTCTACTTCGGAGCGGAGTCGATGGTGCGGCTCGACAGTGCCGGTCGGCTTAAGCGAGCCTTTCACAACGGTCGGCTCTATCGAACTCAAGGGACAACCCTGGCCGAGTTGACGCGGGTTCGAAGCGAGACAGAAACGGAACTCCAGCGGCGTGATTTGTCGGAGGATGAGTTGCGTGCGTTGCTGATCCTGTTCGGCACATGGCTCGTTCAGATTCGGACCTCTTCCAGAGCGGGGACTTCCCGCCCGATTCGCGCGGTCGGGACTCATCCAGACTTCGAAGAGCGACTGCTGGTCGTGCTGGCTCCCGTGTCGCCCGAGTTGACCTTGGCACCCGCGTTTGCCACTCGGCGGAGCTAGTTCGACAGAGCGGAATTAAAGCCTCCCGCGTTCTGTTCCGAGGTATTCGGCAGGTATCCCTTGTCGATACCCCGCACGGGCTGGAATGATGCCTTTTTCCAGCTCCCCATTCCCCCAGGAGGAGGGGTTGGGGGTGCGGGCTGCGGCCTTGGGAGGCTCGGACGGGGCTTGGCACACAGGAACACCTTCTGGATCGGCAATTCGGCCTGTGGAGGCATCGGGGCATTCTGCAAAACGCCACTAACCTCCTCCGGCTGCGCCGCCCCGGTAGGGTCCAAAGCGACCCAACCGGGGCCACTCCGCACCACCAAGCGTCGCCGCACCGGGTGCCACAGACGAGGGCTTTGACTCGCTCGTTCCGAACGGTGTTGAAGACACTGGCGGTCCCCAAGCGACCGCCAGTGGCACCCAAGATCACCCCTCATTTTGCAGTCGGGATGCTGTCGGCAGTGGCACCCGGCGCTTGTGGCCGAGATCAAATACTGACGGCTAGCAACTCGTCCGAGAGGTTAGCCACCGGTTCAAGGATGCTACACTTTCTCCGCTCCGATGTCCCGCCAGCAGGCTCGCGATGCCGATGTGTTCGTCCAGATCGGGCCACTCGATCGCGTATCCACCACCGAGCAGACGCCAGTGGGCACGTTCAGCCTCAGTGGCCTGCATCAACCGTGGATACCAAGCCAGAGGCACTGACAACGAGCGACCATCCGCCAATTCCACCGAGAAACGGTCACCTATCAGATTCAGAGCCGTCGCCAATGGGTCTTGTTCAAGCGTCGAAGTACTCATGCCAGGCCTCCCTCAGCAACTCTCGATGTTCAGTCACCAATCGCTCAATCCGGTGAACTTCATGGTCCGCAAACCCGAGGTTCTTCGCCAGCTCCACTGGCTCCAGCCAGAATTTGACGATCAGTTGATCCCGTTTGACATGAATGTGCAACGGCTCCCCGCGATCGGAACTGAAGAACACGAAGGTGTAGGGACCGACCGTGAGGACCGTAGGCATCGGCTATCCTTCGTGTCCATTCTCCGGCGGGGGGGCCAAACCCAGCTTTGAGTGTCGGGATTGTCGAGCCACAAAAGGATATGGAGGACAGGCTCACCTTTCAAGACCTCCCGTTCCTCCGTGGCCCAGACATCCAAAGCGATGTCTGGGCCACCCCGTCGGAATCAATTCGACGCGAAGCAGCAGCAATCATCCTTGGCTGACTGGCCTCTCCTGTTGTCAGACTAGGAATCGTAGGGAACTCCAGAGGCAACTGATGATCTGCGGAGTTGTTCCAGGGCGAACACCTCCATATGCTGACTATGGCGATACTCTGGCCCGCAAACCGCCGTCTGGGACTGGGGATTTTCACCAGTTCCTTTCTTCGTGAACCCTTTGGATTGATGGGTGTCTAACTGGAGAGCCGCAACAGCACCAACGAGAATGTCATGACTGTCATCGATATAGCATCATTCGTTTTCGACGCTTCCGATTTGCAAAGGGCTATATCAAATATCAATGCAGGAAGATTTGATGGTAAGGCATGCGACTATCACACACGTCTCTTCGGAAGTCCGGGGGAAGATGACAAGGGGAACGCGCCTGCTGTGCGATTCTTGTCGATCGTATGCGCCTTCAAGCTCGCCCCCGAAGATACAAGCCAACCAATTCAACCTGCGTTCACTGGTGCTGGATGGAACTGTCATGAGATTCACCATGTCAGCGAGCCGCAACTCGACGCGGTATACGAGGTAGCTCCAACGGTGTCCATCGCTGATCTACGTGCTAGGCTGTCCGGAGTGCGAGACGCACTTTGCGCCGTGGGTCGGATGTTCTACAAGCCCTCTTGCGGCGGTTCTTTTGATCGTCATTGGAACTGTCTTTATGGTCAG
>JAYSVZ010000455.1:0-4630 GCA_043718305.1 Planctomycetota bacterium
ATCGCAGCTGGCAAAATGGAACTCATCGCGCCGGAGCTGTTGGTCGAAACGTGGTTTGAGCAAGTGGTTCAAGCCTGCATGAGTCGACCTGAACCGATCTGGATTCGGACACTCGACGCTCTGCATGTAGCGGCTGCGTTATCGGTGGGCGAGACGGAATTCGTCTCCCATGATCTGCGTCAGCGGGCCGCGGCGACCGCTGTCGGAATGACCGTGTTGCCGTAATCCCGGTGCCGATGGGGAGATGACCCGAACAACGATCACGTCAGCGGCTCGGCTCGACATCGCCGCAGGGGTGCAGCGCGTGGTTCGTCGAGCGGTCGACACTCGGCGACCGCTTCGGAAGTTGGATGTACACCCTTCCAGAGGCTCGCTGTTGCTGGCGCAAATCCTCCACGATGCGGCTCAGATCATTGTCAAACCGAGCGGCCAGTTCATGACGGATAGCGCGAATTTCGTCAGTCGGTGAATCTGGCATGGTCGTCGTCCCCCGCAGTTCCAATCACCGGCGGTTCACGCGGTTCGGGCTTTACAGCTGTTCCAGGAGCCGATCGTATTCCGCGTGCGAACCAACCCAAAACCAGTAAATGGTGTCGCCTTCCCACATCCCCAGCACCCGCCAACCCAGACTGATGCGAGCCGAGTAGATGGGATCGCGCGTATGCACCTTCTTGAACTGCAAGCTCGGATGCGCCGTGTTCTGCCGCCAAAGCCGGAAAGCCTTTCGGGCCTGAACTCTGACGGACTGTGGGAGCGCCGCGAAACGAGCCACGAACTCTTCGGTGATGCGAGAGTTCAAAGTTCGTCAATCCCGAGGTTTCTGACCCGACCCGCTCGAACGTCCTCCCGCACGCGGTCCGCCAAACACCCGAGTTGATCCTGCGACCGAGCAAAGGCTTCGTCCCAACGCTGGTCGTCCGCGAGTTCTTCCAAGATGATCGCAGCAATCGCGTCTTGGCTGGCAGCGGGCAGCTTCTGAACTTCCCCCATCGCTTGTTCCAGCAGTTGCGTCATACGTCCCCCCTCTCCCGACCAGCTTTCACGAAATCGTCCCGACTTCTCTAAGGATATCGCCCTAGGCCAGCCACGGCAAGAACTATCCCTCCCCCCGCAAAGTGAATCCCCTCGTGCCTGCCATCCGGGTGCCGCTGGCGAGGGCTTTGACTCGCCAGTGTTTGGGTGAACTCACGGCGGGTGACGGTGCTACGTCTGAGACGCCCTCGCATACTCGTCCGTCTTGGTGCGACTGTATGCCAGAAGCACGTTTTCGACGGACAGATCCTCATCGACGGGCCCCCAGTGTACGCCCATCCCGCGACCGATGAGTTGCCACTGATCACGCTCGGAGGGCGATGCCGACTGAAGACGCGGAAAGTAGCTCAAAGGCACAGAGATCGTGCGACCGTCAGAAAATTCGACGGTCATCGACTCGCCTGGGAAAGAGACACCTTTGATCCGCAGATCATTCATGGCTGGAGACCTCCAAACGTCTGAAACCACGCTCGCCGGAAATCGTCAAGATGAGCTTCAGTGATGCGGCGGATCTCGTTGCACTCGTGGCGGCGAAAGCCCTCGACGAACGCGAACTCCAACGGGTCCAACCACAGCTTGGCTGCGTCATCGTCGCGCGTGACGTGGATCTGGGGCGGCTCCAGCCGGTCGGCCATGTAGAAAAAGAAGCGGAAGCCGTGTTCGCGAAGGATGTGGGCACATCGGCATTCCAGCAAGAAAGACGATCGATCACACGCCGAAGTGCGAGTCACGGTTGACTCACGACAGACAGAAGCGATGTCTGCCTCTCACGGGAGTAACTCGTCAGGAAGCCTCTCTCAACGGATCGAGACCAACGAACTTAATGAAGTGTCCGACTCTCGTGGCCTGATGTCAACGGGGAAGGCTTGAGATTTCGCAGGACACCCCTAGCCGTTTGACTCCCGCACCCCAACGGAACCATAAATGGTGCCACTTCGGTTGGAGATTGAATCATGCCCACGACTCTGACTCTCAAGAACATTCCGGATGAGGTCTACCAGCGGCTCAAAGCCTCTGCGGAGGCCCTCCGTCGCAGCTTAAACTGCGAGGCCATTGTCTGCCTGGAAGCCGTGTTGCTGCCCGGGCGTGTCTCACTCAGCGAACGGCTGGCCCGGGCCCGGGAGTTGCGAAACGCCTTGCCGAAAGGGAAGTTCCGGGCGCACGACATCGACGCACTCCAGCGCGAAGGCCGCCCATGATCGTGGTGGATACCAATGTCTTGGCCTACCTGTACCAGCCCGGTGACTACACCGCGCACGCGGAAGCACTGCTGGAACGCGATCCGGAGTGGGCCGCACCGGTGTTGTGGCGCAGCGTGTTTCGCAACATTCTGGCCGGATACATGCGACGGAAAACATGGAGCTTTGAACAAGCCCGTGACATCCAGACTGAGGCGGAATGCCTGCTGTCCGGGGCCGAGTACGAAGTCGATTCGCAGCGCGTACTGGAGTTGGTCCGCGACAGTGATTGCTCGGCCTACGACTGCGAACTCGTGGCATTGGCCAAACAACTCAACACGACATTGGTCACGATGGACGCCAAGCTCTTGAAGGCGTTTCCGCAGCACGCGGTGGCATTGAATGCGGGGTGACGCCGGGCGCGATTACGCGAGCCCGAACATCCGCTGAAACGCTGACGCTCAGTTTCCGGTCGGTCCCAGTTTGTACGTCGAGGCGTTACACTTTTCCCGCGAGGGGCACTCTGGAGGCCCCTGAACCTCGACTTCCGTGCCGGTGTCCTATGCCTAAAGTCCCTGTCAAACGCGCTGATGTCAAACCGGGAGAGGTTCTATGTCAATACTGCACTGCCCGCTGCTGTGGGTACTTCGCACTTCCGATGGAGACGCCGACGGAGCGGATGGACTTCGAGAACATTCGCTGGTTCATGCTGCACGGGGCAGTGACGGTGTTCGTCGATGCGGGTACGTGGTTTCTGTGCGTTCACAACGTGTGCGACCACTTGCAGTCCGACAACATGTGCGGCATCTACGAGACCCGGCCGCAGATTTGCCGCGACTATTCCACCGATAACTGCGAGTACGACAACGACGGGGTGTACGATCAGTTGTTCGAAACCCCCGACCAGATCCAGGAATACGCCGATGCGGTCCTGGCCCCAGAGAAGAGCTACACATTTTCGCCCGAACCACCGAATCATCGAGAAGTGTTCCTGCCTCTCGCTTAATTAATTCGCCACAGCGGAAGTCGCCCATCTCTAAAGCCCAAAGCGCGTGATGCACTTCACCCCCGTCCCATGAATGCTCCGCTCTTCCGCCCCGAAAGGGGCTCCAACAGACCAGCCCAGGGCAACGCCGGCAACTCCCCGGGAACCAAGTCCGCTGGTTCGGCAAGCCCTCAATGGACGGCCTATCGGGTAGCCCAGCTCTGTTTCGCCCTGACAGGGCTGTGAGCGTTTGAACTCAAAGACCTGGGGCGGCGCTCCCGTGGGTCGCTCTGACCCAGGCTGGTTTCTGGCAATCCCTTCGGGGCGAAAGAGGGATCTCATCAGGGAAACGTGGGCGAAAGCTCGCGCGACTTCGACTTTTGTCGGGCGCGTCACGATTGTCTCCCATACGCAACCGCGTCTCAACATTGGCAGGCTGCGCGGTGTCCCCCTAGAATGCGGGCTTCGTGGATGGGTCGCTTCCTGAATGGGGCGCGACAGAACGTGGCCGATATCGGCACAAGCAAAGGCTCTCTCTCGTGTTGCGAACTCGAACCTGTGGTGAACTGCGGACCTCTCATGTCGGCGAGACGGCGACTCTGTGCGGCTGGGTCGATAAGTACCGCGACCATGCGGGGATCGTGTTCATCGACCTCCGCGACCGCTACGGCAAGACGCAGATCAAGTGCGACCTGGCCGACTCGACCGACATCCAGGAGTTGGCCCGCGCGCTCCGCTACGAGGACGTGATCCAGGTCACCGGCGAGGTCGTCGTCCGCCCCGCCGGGCTGGCGAACCCCAAGCTGGAAACCGGGTCGGTCGAGGTGCTCTGCCGCAATCTGAAACTCCTCAATAAGAGCAAGACCCCGCCATTCGAGCCCGATGGCCAGTCGGTGCCGAACGAAGACATCCGGCTCAAGCACCGCTACATCGATCTGCGGCGACCCGCGATTCAGCAGAACATCATCCTGCGGCACAAGCTGACCAAGGTCGTCCGCGACTACTTCGACAAGCTCGGGTTCCTCGAAATCGAAACCCCCATGCTCGGTCGCAGCACCCCGGAAGGCGCTCGCGATTACCTCGTCCCCAGCCGCATCCACGAAGGCACCTTCTACGCGCTGCCCCAGTCGCCCCAGCTCTACAAGCAACTGCTGATGGTCGCCGGGTTCGACCGCTACATGCAGATCGCCCGCTGCTTCCGCGATGAGGATCTCCGCGCCGACCGCCAGCCGGAGTTCACGCAGATCGATGTCGAGATGGCCTTCGTGGAGCGGGACGACATCCTGGAGGTCATCGACGGCCTCGTCGCTGAGATGATCCTCGCCGTTCGGAACGAAAAATTCCCGCTGCCGCTGCGCCGCTTCACCCACGAATACTGCCTCGAAAACTACGGCAGCGACAAGCCCGACATGCGGTTCGGCATGCAGCTGGTCGA
>JAYSVZ010000456.1:0-1620 GCA_043718305.1 Planctomycetota bacterium
CTGGTCACGGATCATTTCGGCTGACATGCGAAACCGTGGGCCATGTGCGAGCCAGCGGTTGTCGGGGTCTTGTTCCAGATGGGTTGGAGTCACTTTCGACGATTGCCGGTAAGTCGCCGACATCACCAGTTGCTTGAGCATCCGCTGCATATCCCAGTTCGATTCCATCAAGTCGACCGCCAGCCAGTCGAGAAGTTCCGGATGCGTCGGGAGTTCTCCCTGCGTGCCAAAATCTTCGCTGGTGACGACGATCCCCTGACCGAAGAGAGCCTCCCAGAAACGGTTCACCATCACGCGAGCGGTCAGCGGGTTGTCGCGGCTGACGATCCACTTCGCGAGGGCCAAACGGTCCTTCGGGAGTTCCGCTCCGGGGAGCAGGAACGCCGCCGGCACCCCTTCGCTGACCTCATCGCCCAGCTCCTTGTAGTTCCCGCGATGCTGTAGGTTTGTCTTCCGTCGGACCTCCCCGGCCAGTTCGCGATAGACCGGCACACTGGTCTCGGGTTTCAGGTTCGCCAGATCGGTCGTCAGTTTCGTCTTTCGCTCGCGCTGCGGGGCCAGCTCGGGGGCGATGTTCGCGAAGTACCACGCCTGGAGTACCCCAGCCTGATCGGGCGTTCGTGTCTCGGAGGCGACGGCGAGGATGTCTCGAATCGGGGAGGGAGTGCGGGCGACCTCAACCGCGCGGGGAGAGACCGAAGTTGAGACTCGAAACTTGCCGAGTAGATGACCCTCGTACTTCGAGTTCTGCTCGATGACGAGTTGAATCTGGCTCACTGCCGAGATTTCGGTGGCCGCATCGGGGACCAGAACGAGCCAGTGCGGCTGGCCCAGTCCGCCGCCCACCGCCCACCCTTTGGCCGGGTCGGACTTGGCGACCAGGACATCGGCGGCTTGGAATTCGGCCTGAGTGAAATCAGCAATGGCTGCGGAGAACGCGATGCCGCGGGCTGCGCTGGCGGCGTATGCCTGGCTCTCCTGGGGGGCTTCGGTGATGGCTTGTTCCCAGATCGGCTGGCGGTTCTCGTCGAGCAGAAGAATCTTCGAATTCGCCAGACGTTCGCCGACTCCATCGGTGCGGTTCCAGATCACAACCTTGTCGATGGCGGTCATCGCTTGCAGGTCGACCTCCCACCACGGGTCATCGCTCTGGGTGGTGTGCGTGACGGAGTTCCCCTCGTAGTATTTGCCGTTGGTGTTTCCATCGATTCCGCGTTCGGGGACACCGCCGTAGTCGGTACTGCTTTGTGTCGCCTTGCCGCGAAGAGCGATGTTCTCAGCCCCGCTAAAGACCTGGACCTCGGCCAGATGCAGGTTCCGCTGCTTCCCTGGCGACTCGACGCGGAGGAACCGCCCCAGAGGTCGTGATTCGTTCTTGGGCACGATCGTCGCCGAGATGTGAGTGATGACAAAGTTCCCACCGGCATGGCCTGGACCGTTCCCCGGCAGCGACGGGTCGGGCAACACTTCGATCCGCAGCGCTGACAGTGGACCCGCTGGAGCTGGGAGCAGGACCGTCGTTGTGTCGGTCTTCGGCGGCTTGGCGACCAGCACCGACTGGTCCTCGCCGATCGTGTACTCCGCTCCGCCCTGACTCGTCACCGCGTCCGGCTTGAGCCC
>JAYSVZ010000457.1:0-4627 GCA_043718305.1 Planctomycetota bacterium
GATGGTGATGATCGATGATGCGACGAACTGGACGTATGCGAGGTTCTCTGAGAGCGAGTCGTTGGAGTCGGCGCTGCGGGTCTTTCAGGGGTCTGTCGAATCGTACGGATTATTGGTTGCTGACAGATCGTTTTCAAATATGCATTGACAATCTATGCATCTGGGAATACGATCACGTGCATAGACACGCGAGGTATCCCAATGACACTAGACACACGACTCATCACGGGCGCAGTCGAGACGCTTCTTCTGGAAGTGCTTTCGCATGGCCCGAGTTACGGTTACGAGATCACGCAGACCGTCCTGGAGCGATCCGGTGGACGGTTTGATCTGAAGGAAGGGAGTCTGTACCCCGCCCTGCACCGGCTGGAGCGGGATGCTCTGCTGGCTGCTTATTGGGAAGAGCACGAAGGCCGCCGCCGCAAGTACTACAAGCTCACGGCAGCCGGCAAGAAGTCGCTCCAGGAACGCCGCATCGAGTGGCAGGCCTTCGCAGCGGGGGTCAACGGCGTCTTGGGGATCGACCTGCAGGTGATGTAAGGGGTCGCAAATTCGAAATTCGAAATTCGAAAACAGATCCCTCTGACTTCGGAATTCGAATTCCCCCCATTTCCTCCAGCCAATCAACCCTCCATCCCATGCTCGACCCCGAACTCTCCGCGAAGCTTCCGCCGCCTCATGATGAGGAGCCAGCGAGCTTGCGCAGTGACATCCTCGACGAGTTACAAGATCACCTCGACTGTGCTGTCCAGCGGGAACGGCGACGGTTGGAAGTGCGTGGTCAACCGGCGGATCAATTCACAATCTGGCGAGCGGTCATCGAGCGGTTCGGCGACCCGCCTGCGGTGGCGCGGCGACTTTGGTTCGATGCGATGAAGGGGAAACTCATGTCTCAACGCGTGATGTTCGGTGCGGTGGCTGTGGGGCTGCTGTTGCTTGTCGGGTGGATGACCATGTTGTCGCGGACGTTGACATCTGTCGTCGACCAGAACCAGAAGGCCACGCAAGCGATTCTGGAACGGATGGGGCGCGAGCAACCGGTCGCTGCTCCCTCGACCTCTCCCGAATGGATTCCCGTGAAGTTCACCTTGGTCCAGGGATCGGTCGATGGACCACCGGTCGTGGGGCAGGAGGTCAGCCTTTCCCAAAACTCCACTCAAGACCCCCAATCGCTGGGCCAAATCATTGAGAAGACCGATTCCACGGGGGTCGTTGATTTCGGATTGTTGCCCTATGGGTCATACATTCTGTCGATCAACGCCAAGGCCGGCGGGACCAACGAAACGATCGCCCTCCGACCGGGGCGCCCCATCAGCAAACGAATCGTGGTTCCCGATGTCCCGAAGAACGTTCCGGTCAAATTCGAATACGCCCCGCCAGACTGGGACGCCTGGACATGGAAGACCGCTGGTCCCCCGCAAGGTGAACCCGCCCTGCTCGTCATGTACTGTCATACGATGGTGAATACTGTCGACGATCGCCGCTGGTCGAGTAATGGTGATTGCAAAGCTGTGGTGGTCCGAGCTGAGGGGATCTACCCGGTCACCAGTGTGATTCAAGGTCAACCGAATCAGTATGAGGATGAGGAGGCAGCGGCGGGCGAAAGGGCCGCCCCTGCGGATCGCCGCCAGGAGGCAATGAAGAATGGGGATTGTCTCGTCAAACTGGATTCCCGCGTCGACTCCCTTGCACTGCCTCCCGGGCCATTCAGCTACACAGCTCAATGGGTTTATCACGAACCGGCTGTGAAGTGTGACGAAGGCCAGGTCGTATTCCGCCAGATCGCCAGCGGGTTGAACACAAAGTTTCTGCTGGCTTGCCAAGAGGATGTCCAGATGAAGCAAGGCGAACTGCCATTCCGCACCAATATCGAGCAGTCACCCGAAGCCCCGACCGTTTTGATTCGAATCGCATCGAACCATCCATCGACCCATGCCGGTGTTGATTACGACCCGATGAACGGATTCGCCGGGGCATTTTCGATATTCGCCACTCGTCCACAGGGTGGTGGTACGGGCTTCTTTTAGATGGCGTGATGGATCGGATGAGGCTGTCGCAGCCTGTTTCAAGACGAGCGACGGCCTCGAAATGCCTGAAAAGCCATCCTATCTATGGGTACTATATTTCCACCAGCCGCCTTACTTCTTCGCCTTGGCCCAGGCATCCTTCAGCGTCACGCTGCGGTTGAAGACGAGCTTACCGGGTTGGGTATCGCGGCTGTCGGCGATGAAGTAACCGAGGCGTTCGAACTGAACTTTACTTCGAGGTTTGGTTCGGGTCATATTTTCGTGGGAGTGCGAAAAACTGCGACACGACGCGATAACCCTCAGTGACAATCAGGCAAGTCGCCCCTACACCGAACCAGATCCATTTTCCCGTGGAGGTCGCGACGACACCGGAAATCCCAACCGCAATCGTTCCCGCCATTGTGATGACAATTGAGCCCAGCCGATCGCGCGAAAGCCATCCAGGCACTGCTCCAACTGAGCCACCTTGGCCGGAAGGTTTTCATTCAAGCAAATTCGACTCTGCAGAAAGCGAACTTGCTCTCTGAGTTCCTGGACCAACTGTTCTTCAAAGTTTTGTGCCCGCTCCGAGGCTGTGCGTGCTTTCTTGGATTGCGCGTCTTGCTCGTCGCGACGGGAGAGAGAATCATCGACATTTTCACCGCCCTTCTCCTCGTTGTGGGATCCCACCCGAATTTGATCCTGGGGGTCGTTCATGCGGAAACCTGTTGACCAAGGTTCCGGTAGTAATCGCGAATCCAATCCTCTGGGATGTCTGTTCCGATGGGGACTTCCAGCCCTCTTTCTCGGTACTGTTGACGCCGCCGACTCCACGGACTGTCTGGAATGTGTGTCATATTAGACAACTTGATCGCCGAGTGTTGTTTGTAGCAGTCCCAGACTGTTCTAATGAGCGAGCGAGTCTCTTCGCCCGCATCAAGTGGCAAACGAGGCTCACGTCCTCCGGATTCAATTCGTCCGGTGATTGCGTCAGCCCCGTATCGCTTTACCAAACGGTAGAGTGTCCGAAACACTGGGCCGTATTCCCAGCACTCCACTTGTTCGTTGACGAGCGGGCGATCATAGATCGCGAGGTTCCACCCATTTGCAAAGAAGACGAGCTTCTGAAGCTTCATCGGTGAGATGGGAACTCCCTCGCTCTCGCCTAGCTCAAGAAACTCGTTCGCGACCGACGCTGTTGAATGCATGATTCAGACCCTCTTTCTGATGACTGTAAAATAGTACACCAATGTGGCATGAAGTCAATCGCTACTTCTTATGCGACTTGGCCCAGGCATCCTTCAGCGTCACGCTGCGGTTGAACACCAGCTTACCGGGTTGGGTGTCGCGGCTGTCGGCGATGAAGTAACCGAGGCGTTCGAACTGCACGGGGCGACCGTCCTCGAAGGCGGAGAGCGACGGCTCCAACTGGGCGTTGGGCAGCACCTCCAGTGACGCCGGATTCAAATAACTCTTCCAGTCCTCGCCGTCCGGCACTTGGCTCAGGTCTTCGATCTTGCACAGGTGATCGTAGAGCCGCACCTCTGCGGGGACGGCGTGGTTGGCTGAGACCCAGTGGATCGTGGCTTTGACCTTTCGGCCATCGGGAGCGTCCCCGCCGCGCGTCGCCGGGTCATAGGTCGCCCGGATTTCGGTGATCTTCCCCGCTGCGTCTTTGACCACGCTCGTACACTTGATGAAGTAGGCCCAGCGGAGCCGGACCTCGCGACCGGGGGACAGCCGGAAGAACCCCTTGGGTGGGTCTTCCATGAAGTCATCCTGTTCGATGTAGATCTCGCGCGAGAACGGAACCTGCCGCGTTCCGGCCTCGGCGTTCTCAGGGTTGTTCACGGCGTCGAGCTGATCCGTCAGGTCGGGGTCGAAGTTCTCGATCACCACCTTAATCGGTCGCAATACCGCCATCCGTCGCTCGGCCCGCTTGTTCAAATCGTGCCGCAGCGAGTTCTCCAAGACCACCATATCGGTCAGGCCGTTGTACTTCGTAATCCCCAACTCCGTGCAGAAGTTGCGGATCGACTCCGGCGTGTACCCCCGCCGCCGCAGCCCGCAGAGCGTCGGCATCCGCGGGTCATCCCAGCTACTGACGAACTTCCCTTGCACCAGTTCCAACAGCTTGCGTTTGCTCATCACCGTATGCGTCAGATTCAGCCGCGCGAATTCATACTGGTGAGACGGGAAGATGCCGAGATTCTCGATGCACCAGTCATACAGCGGACGATGGGCATCGAATTCGAGCGTGCAGATCGAGTGCGTGACTTGCTCGATTGAGTCGCTCTGTCCGTGAGCGTAGTCGTACATCGGATAGATGCACCACGCATCGCCGGTCCGGTGGTGGAGGGCCTTCTTAATGCGGTACAGCAGCGGGTCGCGCAGTAAAAAATTCGGCGAGGCCATGTCGATCTTGGCCCGCAGCACATGCGCTCCATCCGGGAATTCCCCAGCTTTCATTCGCCGAAACAGATCGAGATTCTCGGCCACCGGACGATTGCGAAAGGGGCTATGCGTTCCCGCCACATTCGGCGTCCCGCGCTGCTGGCTGATTTCTTCACTCGTCTGGCTGTCGACATAGGCCAGCCCCAGTTCAATCAGCTTCTCGGCCC
>JAYSVZ010000458.1:0-1619 GCA_043718305.1 Planctomycetota bacterium
ACCTGCACCGACTGGCCCTCTGAGTCGGCCAGCACCTCGCGAATATCGTCGACCGAGATCGCGAAGTTCAGATTCTGTCCGCGGGCAAACTGGAAGGTGTTCATGCCGATCACCTCGCCGTTCATCACAACCAGTGGCCCGCCGCTATTGCCCGGAGAGATCGGAGTATCCGTCTGGATGTAGTTCCCCTCCATCTCCAGTTCTTTGCCGGACCGGATATTGGAGACGGTCCCTTCGGTCGCCGTAAACGAGAGTCCCAGCGGGGCCCCAAATGCGGCGACCTTGACCCCTTTTCGGGGAGTGTCCATGGCCAGGGGGATCGTGGGGAACGGAGCATCGGCGGGATCGAGCTGGATGATGGCAATGTCACGAGCTTCGTCGAAGAGCTTGAACCCGAGAACGGTCGCTTTACGACCATCTTCGAACTCGACGGCCACGGTCTGGCCGCCTTCGATCACGTGATAGTTCGTGATCACCACGCCACTCTCACTGACGACAAACCCACTGCCGATCGAGGGTCCGGCGAGGGTCTTGACGTTAATCCGGACAATCGCTGGATCGACCTTCGCAATCAGATCGGGCAGGTCCATCTCGATCGAAGGCGGTGCGGTCTGGGGGGCCACCCGCGCGGGTGGCCCCAGCTTCGACTTGGCGGACGACTGCTGCTTGATGTCTTCATACGTTTGACGCACCTGTTCGTCGAGCGCTGGATCGCCCGTCGAAGGAATCTCGACCGGAGCCGGAGTCGCGCTCACCAGACTCGGGGACTCCGCCGAAGCCACCCCGTTCGAGGGAGCCATCGGCGTGTTCGGAGTCGCCGCCGGATTGGACGGTGTCACGACGGGCGGCAACTCGGGAGCCACCGGTGCCATCTGGACCACAGCCAGCTCGGGACTCGGTGCGGGCTGCGGTTCAGACCCTCCGCGATTGAGTACAAAAACCGCAATCAGTGCGACGATCGCGGCGACTCCGCCTCCGGCTGCGATCCCTAAAAGTAACTGATTTGACCCCTCCGATGGAGCGGATGATTTGGACTTCTTGCTGGCACCGCGCTGCTGAGCCATGATGATCCCCGAAAGATGATCCCTGAACAGGGCACAAAAAATGGGACAACTCGACTTGGCACCGAAGCGGAACCGCCTGTGAGATGCCCACCTCCCTTCAGTCTTACCACAGCCATCGAGAAAATGCGAATCCGAGTCGATCTCAGTGACGCATTTCGCGATGCTGTTTGAACAGCCCCCCTCCGCAACTCTAACCAATAAGGCTCGTCATGCCCGAACCCACAATCCAAACCGGTCGCTACCGGCACTACAAGGGAAAGGACTACATCGTCCTCGGAGTCGCGCGCCACAGCGAGACCCAAGAGCCGTTGGTCGTCTATCAGCAGGATTACGGCGACCTGGGACTCTGGGTCCGACCGCTGGCCATGTTCCAGGAGACCGTGATCGTGGACGGAAGGAACGTGCCGCGGTTTGAGTTTGTGGGTGCATGACCGACTGAGATCAAGACAGTTCACATATGCAACACGCGCCCATCGACCGCCAACGCGGCTTCCTTGACGGCTTCCGCCAGGGTCGGATGCGCGTGGCACGTGCGGGCGATGTCTTCGCTGCTGG
>JAYSVZ010000459.1:0-4624 GCA_043718305.1 Planctomycetota bacterium
CATCAGACAAAGCGATGAAGACCTGCCCCTCACCTAAACCGTCTGATCGATTTGAAAAACTCACTGTTTTTTTTAACTTTCCTCTGGAAGTTTGCACCGAATTCACTGATAATCTGACATGGGCCATCCTTCCGGGTATTCATCCCGGCTCCTGATCGAAATGGACGATTGTCGTCCATTTCATCTCTCGACATTCATTGGAGGTTGATCTTGTTGAAGCGTTCTCAAATCCGTTCAGCGTTTACGCTGATCGAATTGCTGGTCGTCATCGCGATCATCGCGGTGCTGATCGCCCTACTGCTGCCCGCAGTTCAACAAGCCCGTGAAGCGGCTCGCCGGACGCAGTGCAAGAACAACCTGAAGCAACTCGGGTTGGCGGTTCACAACTACGAAGAAACCCACAAGGTCGTTGTGCCTGGCTCCCTGCACAATTGGGAAGCGACCACGGTCGGCGGACAGCGTCAGAGCGCGTTCGTGATGATGCTGCCCTTCATGGACCAAGCTCCGCTGTACAACATCAGCCAAGCAGGTGGCGTGGAGGCATCAGTCAATGGCACTCAAAACTACGCAGGAAATGCGTTCCATCCTTGGGACGGAAATCACAGGTTGAACAGGGCCACGGTTCCAGGGCTGCTCTGTCCTTCGGACGGAGATACGGCCGCCGACAGTTGGCTCGGGTCCGGGCGAACGAACTACATGACCTGTCGTGGAGACGGAGCTTGGGACAATAACCCAGGCTGGAACGGCAATGGGGGCCGAGGCCTTCGTGGATTCTTTGTGGGTGGTGGAGGCCCGGCTGGCAAACGCCGATTCGCCGATGTGACCGATGGGCTGAGCAATACGATTTGCATCTCGGAACGGATCAAGGCCAAGGAAGGTTCCACGACGATCAAGGGGGGATCGATCAGCACGACAATCTCGCAGGCGACTTACCGGGATAACCCCGCTGCCTGCTTGGCGACTGTGAGCAACGTGGGTGGGCCGGGCACATACACCGGTGGTGTCGGCAATTGGGCTGGTCTTCGCTGGTCGGATGGTACGACCGCATTCACGGGATGCACCACGATTCTCGGCCCCAATAAGGCCAGCTGCACCCAGCCGGGCGACGATCACGACGGGGTCTTTGAGCCAACCAGTCATCACACCGGTGGTGTGCAGTGCCTGATGGGTGACGGTGCGGTTCGCTTCATCAGCGAAAACATCGACACTGGCAATCCGTCTTCCCCGAATCCAATGGGCACGACAAGGAGCCCGTTCGGCTTGTGGGGTGCCTTGGGGTCCATTCGAGGCGGGGAAACCGTCGGCGAATTCTAGTTCCTGACGTGCGTGATCGATGGAGAATGTGGCAGCCATCGAGTACGCTGAGTGAAGTTGTTCGCAATCCGGGATGGGGGCTGCATAAGCCCCCATCCCTATATTGCTGGTCTGTTCTGATTCGAGGAATGCATTCATGCGCTGGATGATGGGTAGTCTATTTCTGGGACTCATGCTGTCTGGGTGTACCGGAGGTGACGGGAGAACCCGACTTCCGACCTTTGCCGTCACAGGAACAGTCACGATGGCTGGCTCTCCGCTGATTGGAGCAAACGTGGCCTTTACCCCGACTGAGCCAGGGCAACCAATCGCCATGGGAAAAACCAATGATTCCGGGGTCTACACACTGACGACTTACGACGGAGATGATGGAGCGGTTAAGGGATTCTTCAAAGTGACCGTCATGAAGCTAAAGGTTGACGCGTCGAGTTCCACTGCCGCTCCCACGAACGCTGCCGAATACGCAGCTCAGTACGATCAGGGGGGCTCACACAGTGGGAAGAAGGCGTCTGGAGGTGCGAGTGCAAATCTCCTCCCTGATTCTTACTCGCAATCGGCCAGTACATCCTTAGAAGCGACCGTCGAAGAGAAGGCCAACACATTCAACTTCGAAATCAAATAGCACTTAGCAGGGGGATCGTTCAGATTCGACGTTGAGGAACAGCCCCAGTCGCCTAGGTTGGCCTTAGCAGGATGAGCAATCACACCCATCGACGTGGCGATCATCGAAAGCGGACGAGCTGCGGCTGGTCCGCTCTTTTTTTTGCATGGCTTAGCTTACTCTCACTCGGCGGTTGCCAGGCTCCCCCGGCCACGGTTGAAGTTCTCAGCCAGCAATGTCGCGATGCGATCACGATGGCCGACTGGGATGCGGCAGCGAAGCATGTCGAAGCGATCCCGGCGGGCGCTCCGGAGTGGTGCGAACTCCGTCTGGAACTGGCGGAAGCTCAGACGAAAGCGGGCCAGCTCAAGGAGGCTTTGAAATGGTATAACGCCATTGCCCAGCGCGATGATGTGGGAGAGTATTCCGTACAAGCAACGTTCTATGCCGCTGAACTCGAGCGTGATCTGGGGCACATCACGAAAGCTCTGGCCGATTACCAGACGGTGCTGCAATCGATGAAAGAGAACGCCGCGACACGGGAGCGACTCGCGTTCATCCTGATGAGTTCTGGGCAGGCGTATGAAGCCCAGCCGCACTTCCTGGCCCTCGTCAAAGGGGGGACCGCTCAGGCCAGCGATCTCGGTTTGCTCGGTGATCTCGACCGCGGTGTCGACCAGCAGGTCTACCTCGACCGGATCCACAAGTTGGTTCCGGAAGATCCGATCATCAATCTGGGCATCGCTTCCCGCCAATTCTGGGATGGTCGGCTCGCAGAGGCCGAGCCGAATCTGCGAGCGATCCTCAAGGCGAATCCAAACTATCTCTCCAATCAAGCGATGCTCGGTGAACTGCTGGTCAATCGGGAGCGGTCCGTGTTTCTGGCTTGGCATGATGCCTTGCCGGCGGCTGCGAACGACCATCCGCGGATCTGGCAGACGCGCGGGCTTTGGGCCCGGCATGAGAATGCCCCGGAAGTCGCGGCGCGGTGCTTCTGGGAGGCTCTCCGCCGGGAGCCCACCTCGCGCGTGGCCACCACGCATTTGGCTCAGATTCTACACACTCTGAAGCATCCGGCAGCCAATGATTTCCAATCTCGCTATGAAGATCTCGCTCAACTGACGCAATCACTTGATCGCGTTCTGGAGAAGAAGTGGCGGCAAGAATCACAGCTGCGAGTGACCGCAGAACACCTGGAGACGTTGGGACGCTACTGGGAAGCGTGTGCCTGGGCACTACTCGCGGACAATCTGTTTCAGGGGCTGACCTGGACTGGAGAATTGTTTCAACGACGGCAGCCGTTACTGAAGCCGGACCTGCCGCAAGTGGTTGATGAGGAGAATCTGGCTTTGCGGCATGATCTGTCGCGCTACCCCGACTTTGAAAGTCTGGTGACCCGCGTCCGTCAGCAGGCCACGGAAATTATCGGTGGCTTTGTCGCAGGAGACATCCAATTCCAGGAAGAGACCTCCGGTCCGGATTTTGTCTACGAAAGCGGGATGGACCCAGCGACCCGGGGCAAGCGGACCTTTGAGCAGACCGGAGGATGTGTCGCGGTTCTTGATTACGATTTGAATGGCACGCCGGATCTGTTCTTCTCTCAAGGCTCTTCCTGGATCACCGGAGAGTCGAAACCCACGATTCGCCCTACGGATCGCGATCAGCTTTATCGCGGTCAGGGCTCGCTGGGATTTCAGCAGGTGTCGGCGTTCGCCCTCCCCATCGACCAGGGCTTTGGCCAAGGAGCGAATGTCGGTGATGTCGACCAAGACGGTTTCCCCGACCTGTATGTCGGGAATATCGGGCGGAACCAGTTGCTCCACAATATGGGGGACGGAACCTTTGAAGATCTCACCCAGGAAGCGGGCCTGACTGCTGAAGACTGGACCTCCAGCCCACTCCTCGCGGATATCAACGGCGATACGATTTCCGACCTGTATGACGTGAACTACACGCATGGAGAGGCGATCTACACCAAAATCTGCAACGGACGGGCTTGTTCCCCCAAGGGGTTCCTACCGACAGCGGGACGGGTCCATCTGGGGCGGGGCGATGGAACCTTTAACACACTCCCCGAGTCGATCATCCGCGCTGGCAAGGGGCTAGGCGTGGTGACGCTGCCGCGCGAGGACGGCGGGTTGTCGGTCTTTATCGCCAATGACCAGATTCCGAACCAATTGATCACGCTGCCGAACATGACGAGCACCGAACCGCTCGAAGACACTGCCCTGCGCTGCGGCGTGGCGATGAATGAAGACGGGACGGCGATGGCCGGGATGGGAATCGCCGCCGACGATGTCGACGGGAATGGGACGATCGACCTCTACGTTTCCAACTTCAAGGATGAGCCGAACACGCTCTACGTGCAAGACCCGCCGGGGCTGTTCAACGACATCAGCAAGGTCTCCGGCCTGCGGGCCGCGAGCATGGACTTCGTCGGCTGGGGAACACAGTTCCTGGACGCCGATCGGAACGGAACCCCCGATATTGTGCTGGCCAATGGTCATGTGGACGACTATCGCGACGAAGGCGGCGAGTACGAAATGCGACCGCAGTTCTTCCGCAACGACGGTGATCGCCGGTTTACTGAACTCTTTTTGAAGGCCAGTGAAACCACCTTCTTCGGACGCAAGCAGCTTGGTCGCGGGCTGGCGCGACTCGACTGGAACCAGGACGGGTTGATGGACATCGCCGTGTCGAACATCGCCG
>JAYSVZ010000460.1:0-15177 GCA_043718305.1 Planctomycetota bacterium
GTTGACCTGCGTCGGGAATGTCCTCTACGTCTGCACTTCGAATGGAGTCGATGAGTCCCATGTGAACATCCCCTCACCCAAAGCCGCCAGTTTCTTCGCCATCGATCGCAATACCGGCAAGGTACTCTGGAGTGATTCCTCCCCCAGCAAGGACATTCTGCATGGGCAGTGGTCCTCCCCAGCTCACGCCGTCATTGGTGGACAGGCTCAGGTTCTCTTCGGCGGTGGTGATGGCTGGATGTACAGCTTTGATCCCGCTGGCGATGGAGCGGGCCACTCGAAGATGCTCTGGAAGTTCGATTGCAATCCCAAGCGGGCCAAATACTCCATCAACGGGAAGAGCGAGCGGAACCATTTGATTGGGACGCCGGTGGTTTATGACGGGATGGTCTACATCGCGGTCGGGGAAGACCCCGAGCATGGTGAAGGGAATGGCCATCTCTGGTGTATCGATCCGACCAAGCGCGGTGACGTGAGTGCCGAACTCGCCATCGACAAGGACGGCAAGGAGATCGTCGACACCAAGGATGGCTCCCGCCGACTTCAGGCGATCAATCCCGACAATGGCGAGAAGACCATCCCGAATCCGAATTCGGCAGCGGTGTGGCACTTCGTCGGCCAAGACTTGAACGGCAACAAGAAGCTCGACTTCGAAGAAGAGATGCATCGCACGATGGGCACCTGTGCCATCAAGGATGATCTACTGTATGTCGTCGATTCGAGCGGAGCGGTCCACTGTGTCGATGCCAAGACCGGCCAGTCGTACTGGAACTACGATATGTTTGCCGCTTCATGGGGCTCCCCGCTGATCGTCGACGGCAAGGTCTACTGCGGGGATGAAGATGGTGACGTGATCATCTTCAAGCACGGCAAGGAGATGGAGGAGATTGCCACCATCAGTTGCGGCACTTCGGTCTACGGGACCCCCATCGTGGCCAACGATGTGCTGTACATCAATAACAAGACGATGCTGTTCGCGATTGGGACGAAGAAGGAGTAACGCAAGTTTCGCTCCCAGGGATTGTGGGACGGGCACTTTGGCCCGTCCGTCAGAAGTTGATGTCGCGTGGGCTTTAGCCCACGTTTCCCTTGAGATATTCGGACACTCCGCGCTGAGTGGGCGTCGCGCCAGTGGGTGAAGGCCAGCAGGACGAAGCGGACGATGTCGGCTTCAGCGCGGAGTGTCTGAATTTGAGCCCTCATTTCCATGCGGGAGCTTGGAAACGACGGGTCGCTGGGGTCGAACGAGTGTAGCCCCCAGCGAGGCACGCGTACGACTCGACTTTAGTGATCACTCGCTTCGTGAAGGGGTCGGGAACTGTGATATGATCCCGTTCCCAAGCTCCGGCTTAAGCCCAATCTGATGTCCTGGACAGCGAACTGTCGAGTCAATTGACCGCTCGGCAGTTCGAAATCTGCAAACTGCAAAGCGAAGGTGCCATGTTGGCCCGAGCCGAATTGGTGTAGTCCGTTTTCGATCTCGTCGCCAAGCGACGATTCAATGACATCCGTCCTTGTCGGGTGGCACGGGACTGGCTGGAAGCCGATCCCACGGAATGCAAACACTCCGCTCGGAAGTCCGAAGCGGAGTGTTGTCTCCAGGTGATCGCGATTGGCGTCGTGAAAGGCTCGCTTAGAACCCGCCACCGCCACCGCCACCGCCTCCACCGCCACCGCCTCCACCGCCACCGCCTCCACCATTGTTGTTATTTCCGTTGTTCCCACTGTTGATGTGCTGAGAGTACATCTGCTCAGCTTCTCTCGCCGTGTAGCCGGGGCCATAGGCTGTGGAGACGACCGTCCGCTGCTGGGCATCCCCGTTGCCGAGGTCGGTCAGCACTTGGGCGATGATGTTTCGGCGGTGCATATCGAGTTCGGGATCGGAGTTGTTCATGCTCCGCTCGATCAGCACTGGGAACGGCTGGCTCCGCATGCGAGCCGCAATTTCCAGGATCTTATCCTTGCCGTCCGGCGTGAGTTGGGCGGTGCTTCCGGCGAAGTCATTCAGATTGAGAATGAAGTCGACCGCCTCGGCGTTCGTCTCCATCGTCTGGTAATGCGATCGGACAGTGTGCCCCAGTGGCAGCGTGTCCGGAATCGTCATCGACCGGCGGTGCAAGCCGCCGAACATCTTCGACTTGACCCGACCGCAAAACGACATGTTGCCGCAGGGATCACACGTGCCACAGCTTTGCTGGCAGTCCGACTGACAGCTCTGCTGGCAATCTGACTGGCAGCTTGTTTGACACGCATTGTTGGACCCGCAGCCCCCATTGCCGCAGTTCCACCCCATGTGGCTGCAGCCGGAGGCCAGCAACGGCGCGGAGGCGAGCAGGCCGCCCAACAGTCTCTTCCAGGTTCGGTTCATGGTTAGCCCTTTCAGGCGGAAAGTCGAGACTGCGGAGGGGACCGCCGGTCTGGCGAGTTGGTCTTGAAGGACGGCTCGCGGGTGTGAGAGATGATCCGCGTGTGGTCGCAGAGTCGGGAGGACCGTCACAGCGACGAATCCCCGATTCCCGTGCGACTAGCGGCGGTTGGTCGCCCGACTCGGATACCGCGTCGGAGCCCGATTGCTGCCCGATCGTGAGATCGGTTGTGTACTGCGTGGTGCAGTGCTGAGCTGCTGCATCTGCCCCTGGGCCGGATTATTGGCCCCTTGGTACATCGGCACGTTCGGCTGGTTGTAGATCGGGGCTGTGTTGCCGGGGTTGTAAGCCCCGGGGTTGTAGCCCCCGGTGGCTTGTGGTGAGATTTGTCCGGTGGGCTGGGGGTTGTAGAAGTTGTGGCCGACATCGTGGGCTGGACCTTGGCCGTTGCCGTACGGCAGCAGTTGGTAGTAGCCCAGGTCGGGGTTCCCTTCGATCCGGTTGTACCGGAAGAAGTCGTAGTCATCCGGGTGGGTGACATAGTGCCCGGGGAGCGGTGGAACCTGCTCAGCATCCATGGCCCGCACGAGTTCCGGGGTGGCCAGCAGGATTAGCTCGTTCTCGTCTTCCGTCGCTCGCTTGGTGTGGAACAGCATTTCACCGACGAAAGGAATCTCGCCGAGCAGCGGGATGCGAGTGTTAACAGCACTCTCCTTGCGACCAAACAAACCACCCAAGACGATCGTCTGGCCTTCGCGGAGTTCGACTTGGGTCTGCACGCGGCTGACGCTCAATCCGGGGATTCCACCGACGGATGTCGAAGAATCGATGTCGGAAATCTCGGGCACGATCTGCAAGCGGAAGAGGTCATCGTCAACCACCGTGGGGGTCACCACGAGCGAGATGCCGTAACCACGGAAGGTCGTTGTCGCGGCCGCAGCTCCCCCGATTCCGACCGTGGTCGGAACGGCGAACTCACCCCCGGAGAGGAAGGCTGCCGGACGACCACTGAGGGTCACCAAGGTCTGATCCGTAATGATCCGCCCCGTGCTGTTCGTCGCCAAGGCGTCGAGCAGGACCGTCACTTCTCCGTTCGAGAAGATGCCCGACATGACCGGGACAGCCCCCATCGAACTGGTGATGACATGCTGAGCGTCGTTGAAGATCGCGGTCCAGTCGACTCCCATGCGGCGGAGTTGAGTGCGGTTGAGTTTGGCGAACCGGACCCGAATCTGCACCTGGTACTCACCGGGCACGGTCAGCTCATTGACGATGAAGTTGCTCAGCGGATCGTTAGCAGCTCCGAAGCCGTTGTTATTGTTTCCGTTGTTATTGTTGCCGAAGCCGCCGTTGCCGCTTCCGCCGCCGTTATCACCGTTGCCGGAATTGGTGCCATTGCCATTGGTGCCATTGCCATTGTTGCCGTTGCGATTGGTGGCCTCTTCGGCCATCACTTCGCTGCGGATCACGCCCATGATGCGGGTGACTTCTTCCGGATCGCGAGCTTGGCCGCGAACGATGACCCGGTTGGTCAACGGGATGAGATAGACGTTGCTGTTCGGGTAGAGCACTTTGACCAGTCGCTCGACGCGACCGTAGTCGATCTTGCGGCGGTCCTCGACATCAGGATCGCGGATGACGGAAATGTTGTACATCAAGGGGAGGTCAGACTCGCGGGGCGGCTGGCCCTCTTTCCCTTCTTCTTCCTCAAACCAGAGCCACAGGTCGGTCGACCCCAAGTTCGAGGCGAGGATTCCAAACTCAAAGTCCGTGTACTGAACCACATCGATCAGGCCGGGATCGGACCAGGCGAACCGCGAGATTCGCTTGTTGGTCTTCACCAACTGGCTGCGGCGGTGAATCACCTGGAGCTTCTGTTGGTTCTGGGGCATCGCCGTGAGACGCTGATCGAGCGGAGCCCGATAGTCATCTTCATCGGTCATCGCCGGGAGACCTTGCCCTTGGGCCATTCCTAGCGGAACGGGCGTCGGGATCACAGCGGGGAGTTGCTGCTGCAACTCTGTCGGGGTGGGATACTGGGGGATCATCCCCGGAATTGGTACTGGCGATTGCGCCATGACCACTGTGGCGAAGCAATTCGCCAACAGGCCCCCGAGGAGTGATAACCACCCCTTCCGGGTGGTTCGCAACATCGCGGTCCCTCCCTTTTGACAGGCAGGGGTTGCATCATCAAGTAAGTGAATGGTAGCCGACATCCGATGTCGCTCCTGTCCTGGACGGCTGTTGGTGATAGTCCACGTTCCGTGTGGAGGCGTCCGCTGGAGAACCAGCGAACCGCACCTCAATTACCAACATCACTCGCCCCCAGTCCTATCGAGTTCTGATTCCGGTTGTTTTCATCAGAAGAGCAGAAGTTCTCACGCCTTAATGAAACGCCGGGGTTTCTGAACTTTCATTCGTTACCGGTCGTACGACCCGATCCGGCAATTCCTGCCGAAACGATTAGAGGCCCGTAATTTATGGCTCCTATACGAGTTATTGATGGTCTGACAGGCACATTCGGAATGGCACAAGCGAGGTGCGTGCATCACGAAAGTGGATAGGCTCTCACCTTCCGGCTTCCTACACCGAGTGTGTGCAGCACAAAAGTCGGCAGCCGCCAAGTCCTGCCCCCTCTCCCCCTCCCGGCAGGAGTTCCGAGGGAGCCAGCTTTAGCCCACGCAGGAGCGTTCTCTGAGAGCACTTTCGCCATTCGTCTTCAGCCAGAGTCAATTCAGGAGTTGTCTCGCCACGCTCCCTCACCCCCAGCCCCTCTCCCAGGGGGAGAGGGGAGCCGGAGGGTGCTGGCTGATTGCTTAAAGCGGAAAGCGGAAGGCTCAGGAAACGAACTGAAGACCGATTCTAAAAGTGCTCTAATCGAGATCGGCGGGCGGTGATGGGACTGGTGCGACGGGTGGGTTGTATGCCGACTCGTCGTACTTCGTCTTCTGTTCAGCCATCCGCAGTTCGCGGCGGTTGATGATCTCGCGAGCGACGGCTCGGATCTCCGGCTCGCTGTTCCGACGCAGGTTCCCCAGTTCCGCCAGTGGCTGGACCATCTTGACGGCCCGAGCGATCGAGCTTTCCATCACGAGCAACTCGGTGAACCCGCGCTGGATTGTCTCCAGCTTGCTCATCTGGTCATTGAACTCCCCTTGCAGGCCGGTGAGCAGTTGCAGCGACTCGACGCTTTCCGCGACTTGCTGCGTCTGGCCCGCCAAGGTTTGCTCGATTTTGACCAGCCCGTCAAGGTTGGCCTGAGCGGTCGGCAGGTTTGTTTGAGCTGCCAGTTGGGCGTTGATTTCGACGAGGCGGTTTCCGTTCGACTGGGCCTCTTCGATGCCGGTCATGCTCTTGGCAATTTGCGACTTAAGGACGGTCAGCGACTCCACCGAGGCTGAGGCGATGGGAGTTGTGGCCGTTTGGTCGACGAGTTGCTTGAGGACTGTGGCCATCGCGACGAGCTCGTTGCGAGCGGCGACGGTCTGATCCACCTGCCCCACGACGGTGGCTTGGAGTTCGGTCATTCCCTGGATCGACGCGGCGGCGGCGGTCGTTTGCTGACCAGCGATCGTGGCAGCCTGGGTCACCGTGGCCAGGTTGGAGATCGCCTGGACGGCGGCGTCCGATTGCTGGCCTGCCGTGATCGCATGATCCCGCACTTGCGTGAGCTTGGTCAGCGATTCGTTGGCTCGTTCCACGGGTTGACCGTTTTCGATCACATGGGTCGCGAGTTGGCCGAGGTTCTGGATCGCGGTTTCAGCAGTATCGAGTTGGGCGGTCTGGGTCGGGACCGATTCGGCGAGTTGCCGGACGCGGCCTTCGAGGGTGGAGACCGTCTCGATCGCGGTCGCAGCCTGTTCAAAGTCAGCTCGCTTGGCGACGAGTGAGGACTGGAGGTGCGACAGGTCTTGCAGGGCTGCCATCGAGGCCCCGACTTTGCGGGCTTCGGTGTTGATCGCGACCTGCATCGTCTTGAGCTGGGCGATGGTGGCCTGGGCAGCGGCGAGACTGTCGTGCTGGGCCTTGAGCCCAGTGAGGAGGTCATTGGTGCGGCGGACATCATCGCGCGATCCGGCGAGGTCGACGAGATGGGTGTTCATGACCCCCATCCGGTTCTGCATGATGTCGATCCGCTGCGTCAAAGGCCGCGCGATCAGGAACTGCATGGCGACGATTCCCACCATGACACCTCCGGCGAGAGTGGGCCACTGAATCCGTTTCAATCCATCGGCGAACGTGCGTGACAATCCCTCGTCGCGAAGATGAATGCGATCTTGTTCCACGAATTGAACCTCCGAAAGTGGTGGTGGGGAGACTTTGAGCGTCTCCCCTGGATGGTTGTGTTGAGCATGTCGCCGCGGATGAACTTGATCCCGCGGGCCAAGGTGTTGCTTGCCGTGGAGTCCTCGAAGGCGAGCGGGCCAGACGAGGACGGCGAGCCGTATCAGGGCTAGTTTGGTATCGCCGTCAACCCGTGGCTGTCTGCGAAGAATGCGGCGAGTTTTCCGCCGTCTTCATCAACGCGTGCCCCGTGATCGAAACGAGCGGCAAGTGATGCCGGTCGGGAATAGATCGAAAATGCGTTACGACCGGTCGTGAATTCGGACCAGCTTGGCGATTTCATTGATAAAAGCCGGGGGAGTGAGACAGTGCCCCACTCCCCCGGCCATTTTTCCGACTGGACACTTGGTTTTCAAGACTCAAGCCGGACCGTTAGGTGGCCGCTTCGTCGGGAGTGGTCGCCGCTTCATTAGCGCGCTGGATCGCTTCGTAGACCTCGGTGCGGTGAATGGGCACATCGCGCGGGGCCTCGATTCCCAGGCGGACCTTGTCGCCACGGATTTCGATCACGGTGATCACGATCTTGTCGTTGATCACAATACTTTCGTTCGGACGACGGGACAGAACCAACATCAGACACCCCCTTCATGGGTTGGTGGCGGGCGCGATGCGGTTTCGTTGACTCGTCTTCCCTCCGGATTCGATCCGTGGGCTCCCTCCGGGTCTCCCCGGGGGCCGCTATCTGCCCTCAACACGCAGAAATGGTAGACGGAGGTTCTGCACCGTCAATTGGAAAACTTGAAAGAATCTCTTGACACGCCGAAATTTAACGTTCTCGGGCCAACTCGAAGGCCGATTTTTCCACGCTGTTTCGCTATTTTGACATTGACGCGGGCTGTCAACCGCTGGTTGTCAAGTCATTCGTACCCCTGAATCGTCCCGCCCAGACACCTTTGCGGACCAAATTCGGTGTAAATCCGAAGTGCCCCATCGTCGTCGATTCCCTGGCAGGCTCCCGTCACCGTTCGGATACCATCATGGAGCGTCACAGTCCGTCCCGCCAGCAGGCACCGCTGCCGCCAGCGTGACGAGAGTGAAACCGGGTCTGCGGCAAGGTGGCCCAAGTCGCGTTCGAGTTGCGTGAGAACCCGCTGGAGAACCTCGGTTCGAGGCGGCAGGATGGCCGCCAAATCGGCCAGCGAAGTCATCCGGTCCTGGACCTCGGGGGGCGCATTCCGGGTCCGATTGGCCACATTGATCCCGACCCCGATCACCAACCTCGGCGGCGTCACGGGCGGCACCTCGACCAAGATCCCGCATAGCTTCTTCCCATCGGCGTAGACATCGTTCGGCCACTTGAGCCGCACATCGCTCGCGGGAATCAGAGGAGCCAGAGCTTCGCAGATCGCCCCACCGACAGCCACCGAAAGAGTCGGCCAGCGCTCAGCCGGAATACCGATCGCCAGCGGCTCAATCACGAGCGAGAAGGTGATCGCCCCCTCGCCAGCCCACCAGCGATTAGCCCCTCGCCCGCGACCTGCTTGCTGTCTGTGACAGATCACGAGCCGAGGATGCAGTCGGGGATCGCTCGCTGTTTGCAGGGCATAATCATTCGTCGAGCTGAGCTCATCGAAACAGTCGATGGTCTGCACCCATCCGTCCGCGAGAATGTCCGCGAAGTCACCCGTCATGGAGCCACCGCTGGGCCAACACGGGACTCCTCGTCGGCCAGCGTCTGGCGCATAAAGTGCAGAGCCAATCGTAGATTGGCCTGCGTCCAGAGCAGCGGCGTAATGTCGTTCGGCACGTACTTCCCAGCCTCGCAGAAATACGACTCTGGACAGCGATAGGCCCCGAACCGCGACTCGTCCGTCGTCAGTTGCGAGAGCGACCGCTGGAGGTGGAATCGCTGGAGTTCACGATCGGGCTTTTGACCGTAGATCACGGACAGGATCGGATCAAAGATGCACCACTGCGCTTCCAGTCCCGGCTTCAGAAGCTGATCGCGGGCTTCGAGATTGTCACTGAAATCGGCTGTGCGTTCGTCCGCTTTGAGGAGGCTCTTATAGTCGGCACACCAGTACGAATCGCCGAGATACCGCCGGATTCCATGCTGCCCCATCAGTTGGTTTCGCACATTGTCCAGAATTCGAGACCCCGGAAGTTCCTCGCCGAGTTGGATCGGGTAGTGCAGGAATAACAGCGCTGAGTCGTACTCTCTCGCCTGAGAGCAGCTTCGGGAGTCGTCTTGAGACTCGACCCTCACCCCCAGCCCCTCTCCCCGGGGGAGAGGGGAGCCAGCAGGGGTAGAGACCGGTTCGGAAGCTCGGCATTCGTGGGGCAATGTCCGGGCAAGGGTTTGGATCCCAGCTCGGCACAACTCGGATGCCAAACGCGAAACTTCAGGGGCCGCATCGCAGAGATCTGATCCACCCCTCTGTGCGAACCAAGAATTGAATGACAGCAATGAGCCGACCACCACGCCAATGCTGCTCGCGGAAACCTTGCGGACTTCCTCCCAGTGTCCGCTATCTTCGTCCTGCCAGTATTTGATTTTCTCCCAATACCTCAGCAGCAAGACCAGGACTGACACATCATCACGGTCCAGAACCAAATCACCCGCATAGGCCAGCTTGCTCGTCAACCAGAGCCAGTACCCCAACGCATCATTCTGCGCATGCGACCACTTCTCCGGCAGTTCGGTCAGGTCGCCGCGAAATCGGATGTGCGGGCGTTGCATGGGGTCGTTGGCATCGGCTCGGCCCTCGATAATGTCAACGAAGCGGTGTTGATGCTTACCGTAGAAGCTGAGCAACGCACGGGCCGTCTTCACAGCTGCGGCCTTGTCGCCGATGACCCAGTGAGCGTGCGCGATGTGAACGTTGTCGCGGACCCAAATGTTGGCGTACCCGGTCTGGGCAAAGTCGCCGTCTTCGCCCAGAGCCGCTGAGAAGAGCCCATTGGGGAGCGAGGGAAACCGAAACGTCCCCCGCTCGGTCAAGAACGCCACGATGCGATCAATATCGGCGACCGTGGAATCGAGCCCGATCCAATGAGCGGGTGGGGTCTGGGCGAGGTTCACGGTTCACGGTCCGAATAGAGGCTGAAGATTGAGAGCGGTTCCGAATTCAGGTCTTGAAGATGTGAGCCGCAAGGCGCTAGCCGCGGGTTCGGGGAGACGACGAGAAGAACTCGCGGCTAGAGCCTCGTCCATGCTTACTCTGGGGGTTGGAGTCCAGGCTTTAGGCTGCTCCGGAGCAGCCTGAAGGCTGGACTCCAACCCGAAGTTTTAGCGTGGACGAGCCACCAGCGCCTTCACTTCGCAAAGCGAGCCTGCCACCGGGCAAGCTGTTCCTTCACCGGCCCGAAGCCGCCGGAGCCGTAGCTCTTCAAAGCCTTCACCACGTTACGAGAACCGAGCGAGGTACGCACGTCGGCCTCGATCACGGGGCAGGCGGCTTGGAGTTCTTCGATCGAGAGATCAGCCAGGCGGCACTGGCGGCCCTCGCACAGACCGACCAGCTTGCCGACGATCTCGTGCCCGCTGCGCATCGGAACCCCCTTGAGGATCAGGTACTCCATCAGCGTCGTGGCGTCGAGGAATCCATCTTCGAGCCTGGCTTCAATCGACTCTCGCTTGAGCTCAGCTCGCCGCACGATCTCGGCGGTCAGCTCCAGTGACGCGACGACCGTGTCGTACGCCTGGAACATCGCCAGCTTGTCTTCTTGCAGGTCGCGGTTGTACGCCAGCGGCAGACCCTTCACGAGGATGAACAGTTGCTGCAACGCCCCGATCACGCGGCCCGTCTTCCCACGGATCAACTCCAGCACATCGGGGTTCTTCTTCTGCGGCATAATCGACGAGCCGGTCGTGAAGGCATCGGGCAGATGCAGCACGTTGAACTCCGTCGTACACCAGAGAATCCACTCCTCGGCCAGTGTGCTGAGATGGACCGCGATGAGGCTGAGTGCGGACGTGAACTCGATCAGGAAGTCGCGGTCGCTCGACACATCCAGGCTATTCGCCGCCACCTCCGCGAAGCCCATCAACTCCGCCGACTTGTGCCGGTCGATCGGCAGCGTCGTCCCCGCCAAGGCCGCAGCTCCCAGCGGCGACACGTTGACCCGCTTGCGGCAGTCGGCCAACCGCTCGCGGTCGCGCTGGAACTTCTCGCAGTAACACAGCCAGTAATGCACCGCGCAGACCGGCTGGGCCCGCTGCATATGCGTGTACCCCGGCAGCACCATGTCGAGGTCGCGATCGCTCCGTTCGACGAACGCCCGCTGCACCTCGCCGAGCAGATGATCGACATGGTCGATGGCGTCCCGGGTGTAGAGCTTCAGGTCGGTCGAGACCTGGTCATTGCGGCTGCGACCGGTGTGCAGCTTGCGTCCGACATCGCCCAGCCGTGCGATGAGAGCCGACTCGATATGCATATGCACATCTTCGAGTTCGGTCTTCCAGACCATCTCCCCGCGTTCGATCTCCGCCCCGATCTTGTCGAGTTCCGCATGCAACAGATCGCGCTCAGCCGCCGTGATCAGCCCGACCTCGGCCAGCATCGCCGAGTGGGCCTTTGACCCGCGAATATCGACAGCGGCCAGCCGGGCGTCGAAGCTAATCGACTCGGTGAACTTCTCGACTCGCTTGTCGGTCGCTTCCTGAAATCGCCCGCCCCAAGGTTTTGCCGACACGCTGTAAACTCCTGAGTGAGACTCTGTCGTCGCTACGTTCCCCAGAACGTGGGCTGCCGCGTAGACCGACCGTGGGAGTCCAGGCTTCAGCCTGCTCGACTGCCGGATAGCCTGCGTATGATAGTCAATCACCCCTGAGACGCAGAGCGAGGGGAAACGTGGAGTCACGACAATCAAACGGAGTTCAATGGAACCTCGATACCGAACTGATTCGCCATGGGGCGAATCCCTTGTACAGCCCGGGCTGTCACCTCAATAGGGACATGTGGACTCAGCCTATAATACTCACCGAACCTCATGATCGAGTCTTGCCAGTCCTCCAGGCGATTCACCGGAAGGTGAACCAGGTTCGAATGAAGCGAATCGATGGATTCGAAAATGTTGAGGTTCATCAGACGACCTTCGGCTCTCTCATATTCGATCGAGTCAAGAATCAAATGCATCCGCAGGCAGATTTCGGGCAAAGCCGCGTCGTTTATCAAATCTGGACTCATCGGCGGTCGAACGGAACGTCCGCCACATCGGATTGGAGATTGGAGCCAACTGCTACTGAGGCGTTTCATGGGTGCGGCTTCTGCCTTCAGTGAGTCGTGACCGCTCTCCCTCGTGGGGGTTGAACCTTGGGTTCCTGAAGCAGAACGACCGCAGGGATCCCCAGCCCCGATGTCAGCTTGCGAATCATCGCCAGGCTCAGTGATCGCTGTCCGCTGAGCACCTCCGAGACTTTACTCTTACTCCCGATGAACGGGATCAGATCTTTGGGCACGAGGTCTTGCTGTTCCATCCGGAAGCGAATGGCCGCCACGGGATCGGGCAGTTCCATTGGAAACGCCTGGTCCTCGTAGTTCTCAATCAACAGCAGGAGCAACTCCAGTTCGTCCCCCTTCGGTGTTCCGGGACGGGCACTGAAGATTTGCTCGACACGGGCGAGGGCCGTTTCGTAGTCCTCATCGGTCTTGATCATGCGTGGTTTCATCGTTCGCTGCCTGTTCGTTCGGTTCAGATCGCTTGGGCGTCGATCGCATCATATGCGGCATGCGTCCCGATGAATCGGATGTAAATCGTGAAGAACTCGTAGTTGATCCACACCACCAAGCGAAAGTCGTTGCCGCAGATGTTGAAGACGACCCGACCCGCTTTGAGAATGCTGGCGTTTCCGTAGTGGGCCTTCACCTCCGCAGGCGTTTTCCACCGGGCGTCCGAGGCTTCCGCAGACCAAGCCGCCAACGCCGCCTTCGCCTGGGGCTCGTGATCGCAGAACTCTCGGAGTGCCTTCCGGGCGATGATCCGCATGATTCTATCGGCACTCAGGGACAGGAGACAAGACGCTTGTTCCCAAAACGGGAACTCTCGGGGTGAGTCGAAGCTGATCGACTTGGTCAATTCCTCGACCCACTTGTGGGTCGCCCCTTGAACCGACCGCCCCGAGATTTTGGGCACCACTTCGGAGGGTGGCAGAAGTCTCACGACTTCTGCTACGACAATTCAGCGCCGGGGGCCGCCGAACTTTACCGTGGCTCCCAGCATGATCGAGTCGATGGAGGCCGTGCTCCGGATCGATGTCGCGGGAATCGGGCCGATTCCCGGCAGCACGATCGGGCCCGTGATCGAATTCTCGAAGGCGTGCAGGTAGGTCAGCGACAGCACAAAATCATCCGTAATGTTGTACGACGCACCGGCCGTCAGCATGTGCTGAATGATCAGTGGCGAGGCGACATTGGCCGAGGCTTGGCTGCTATTGATTGGGTTTTCGCTCCAGGTATATCCCGTCCGCACTGACAGTTTGTCGGTCAGCTGATACTGGGATCCCAAGGCGACCGCGAAGATGTTCTGGAAGCCCAGCCCTCGTAAAGCCCCGTCCGGGCCGAACCCGGAATCGCCCAGGCCGTCCGTGCTTTCGAAGTCGAGATAGCGGATGTCGGCTGCGAGCAATACCCCCTCGATCCCCTTGTAAGATGTTCCGACCGAGATGATCGACGGGCAGTCGAGATTGAATTCAAAGGTCCGCGGAGCCCCGAAATTGTCGGTCGCACTGAAGCGATTCGGTTGAAACCATTGAGTGCTCTTATAGGACGCTCCGAAGTCCCACAGGTCCGCCTGATAGTACGCCCCGAGCGTGAAACCGCCGCCCCAAGCGGAGCGGGAATTTGTCCCATCCGGATAAGGTCCAGCGGGCGGATTCGGGGACGTGATGAGGGCTGGATCGAGCTGGGCCATGCCGATGTCCAGAATGGGGCTGAACGACACGGAGAACTGATCGCTCACGTCATAGACCAGCGCCGGAGCAATTTGCAGGACAGAATACTGCGAGTAAATGGGACCAAAGCCGAGTCCTGCGGGCGGGGCCGCCTGGATCGGATTGTTCGTATTGCCAGCATAGTTCAGGCCGAACCCCGACATCGCAAAGACTCCCAAACCATACGTGAAGGGAGACTCCTCGGGATGAAAGGCCAAGGCGATCGTCGGCAATGGAAAGACCGAATCTTCGCTTTCCGTCCCCCCCGAACCAAGGCCCAGTCCGGTCCCGTCAGCGAACATGCTCGCATGCGGGAACAGCAGCTCGACCCCCACTTCAAGCTCTGATCGCTCCAGCCCCGAGAGCGTTGCGGGGTTCCAGAACAACGCCCCGCCCGCCGACAACGGAGCCGCTGTCGACGCGCCTCCCATCGACCGGTTGATCGCCCCCGATCCCGTCAACACTGGACCAAATTGAGCGGCGACCGGTGTCGCGGTCAGGGTGAGGAGAGCCCCCGCCATGAGAGCCACGACCCCGCCAAAGACTGTAATTCGTGCAATTCTCACCGAATCCTCCATGATTCCGAGCAGCGACCTCTAACGGCTGTATCGACTGGGGAAATCGTCCTCATGGACCCCGCCTCGCCCTCCCCTCGACTTGCTGAAAACAATCACGGCAGGGGCGGCAGACATGCACCAATCCGCAAGGTCACGTTCCCAAAAACGCGTAGTTCTGAGTGAAAAGACTCCGTACAGAGAGCGACCCGCAGCCGTTCGCGGAGTCGCTGGCAACTCGCTTTCGCTGTCCTGTCGCATCGGGATTCGCTTGCAATCTCCCCAGCGGATAGAGATCGTGTCTGGATGCCCGCTCCGCAGACGATTCCCGCTCCTGTCAACCAACGGTCGTTTGGACTATTGGCCGCGGCGGTTTCGTTGGCCATCGCGGCTGTGGCGACGGTTTCGCTTTGGCCGGTCGATGGGGCGGGGACGGCTTCGGCAACTCCAGAACCACTGATCGTCGAGGCTCCGGCTGCCCCCCCTGCCGGGATGGTCTGGGTCTCCGGCGGGCGGTTCTCGATGGGGACCAATGCCTCGGCTGCGGATGGCCCCGAGAACCCCGATCGGATCAAACCGGACGAGAAGCCCGCCCATCCGGTCGAGCTCGATGGCTACTGGATCGACACGACCGAGGTCACGAACCGGCAGTTCGCCGAGTTCGTGGCGATGACCGGCTTTATGACATTTTCCGAAAAGACGCCGACGCGCGAGGAGATGGCGCGGAGCGGCCTTGATGCTTCGCTGTTCAAGGACCAGGATCTGATCGCCGGGTCGCTCTGCTACAACCCCGACTTCGATCCGCAGACGCTCGACCGTTCGCTCTGTGCCTGGGAATACCAAGTCTGGAAGTTCGTACCCGCTGCCAACTGGCGACACCCCGAAGGCCCCGGCTCGACGATCGATGACCGTTTGAATCACCCCGTGGTCCACGTCAACTGGGAAGATGCCGTGGCCTATCTGGAGTGGGCTGGGAAGCGGCTGCCGACAGAGGCCGAGTTCGAATACGCGGCCCGTAATAAGGGTGAGAAGGTCCGCTATC
>JAYSVZ010000047.1:0-8279 GCA_043718305.1 Planctomycetota bacterium
CCCTTCGGGGCGGAAGAACGGAGCATTCATAGCCCGTGGTGCGTGGTGCGACTCGGACTCTGGCTCTGGTGATGTGGAACTTCAGCGGTGGCGAACTAGCTCGATGGCTTTCAGTGATCAACCGCCAGCCCGGTGTCAAATCTGCAATCTCTTCTATCGAATTGTGAATCGCATCGGATCCAAGATTCAAGGCGGCGGCGGTTGCAGTCTTGTCAATACCGCATCGTGTGATCGTGATTCATTGAATCGTGCATAGTCCCTCTCGGGGCGAAGTCCGCTGCCGAGAAAATTTCATCGGGGATTCGATGTGGCATGCCGTCTGCTTGAGTCATTTCCCGTCGATTCTCGAACTTAGCCAGCTTTCCTAGACGGACCAAGGAATAGCTTCTCCAAGTTCGAAAAGTCCGGATAGGCAAGCTTTTCCCGGTGCGATTCGGGGCTTCAAGCGCTCTTGGTGAGGGGGACGATCAACCTCTTGGAGTGGAACGGACTGATCTCCACGGCTGAAGGATTCTGCCAACTCTCGACGAGCCCCGAGTGCAAGTCCAGGACTGGTCCGCATGACAAAGATTCTGTTTCGTTTCGGGTTGTGCGTCGCTCTCTCGATGGGAGCGTACGTGACCGCTGACGATGCGACCTCACCACCGGTTTCCAATCGACGCTTGGCGCAAGCCGATGTGTTTGAACGGATTCAAAAAGCCACTGTGGATATCCACACCGAGAAACCGCCTGGACCAGCCTCTGTGCTGTTCCAGGCGGGCCGTCCCAAAATCAATGGGATGGGAACCGGTGTGATCATCGACGAGCGGGGCTACATCGTCACCAATCATCACGTGATTGATGGCGTGCAGTCGGTGCAGGTCAGCTTGCGGGACGGCACGGTCTATCAGGCCAGTGTCTTCAACTCGGACAAGAACTCCGATCTGGCGATCATCAAGATCTCCGCTCCAGTCGCCTTACCGATCATGCCCGTCGGAACCTCTTCCGACCTTCGCGTGTTCGAAGAGGTGTGGGCTCTGGGGAATGCGTACGGCTGGAAGCACTCCGCCACCAAGGGAATCGTCAGCTCGATCGATCGGGATGTCGAACTGAACGAAGAGCAATCCTACAAGAACTTGATTCAGACCGACGCTGCGATCAACCCCGGCAACAGCGGGGGACCGCTGGTGAATGCCGATGGGGAAGTGGTTGCCATCAACGTCGCCATCCGCGCTGGAGCCCAGAAGATCGGTTTCGCGATTCCGATCGACGATGCTCGTGAGCAGATCGCCAAGCTCTTTAGTCAGAAGAACACCGATGTCTTTCACGGCATCTCGATGACCGATCACAAACGCGGCACCGATCGCAAGCTGATCGTGCGGGCTGTCGCTCCGAACTCTCCCGCTGAGCAAGCCGGGGTCAAGCCCGGTGATGTGATCGTCAAGGTGGGGCCCAACACCGTGGTTGACTCGGCAGACCTGGAACGGACGATGCTCGGTCGGTCGGTCGGGGAGAAACTCGACCTCGTCTTCCGCCAAGGCAGCGAGACCAAAACCGTGGCCATGGCCCTGATGATGAATCCCCGAAGTGGACGGCCTCAAACCATCGTCGCCGCCAAACCCGCCCCCCACGTGGCGGCCCCCGCCAGTGCAGTCGGTGTGGCTCCCGTGGCTCCGGTGGTCGATGTCTCGAAATCTTGGGATGTCCTGGGCCTGCGGCTTTCCGGCGTCCCGAATGGGACCAGCATGTTGGCCAACCAGCCCTATCATGGGGGTCTGGTTGTGACAGAAATCCGTGGCGGAAGCCCCGCGGAAGCGACCGGTATCAAGAAGGGGGATGTCCTTGTCGGACTGCACGTCTGGGAAACGGTAAAGCAGGAAGATGTCGACTACGTCCTGACCAATCCCGACGGGAAAGCGGTGAACCCGCTGAAGTTCTACATCCTGCGTGAGGGAGATACGCTGTTCGGTCACTTCACGATCGGAGCCCATTCGACTGTGAGTCGCGTGACCGGCCAGTAATCAACAAGATTCAATTCGACATCGCCAACGTCGGTGGGGTTGCTTCGTCAGCCCTGCCGGCGTTTTTTGTTGGATGGGTACTCCCGCTTCCCCCCGAACAAGCGTCATCGAATTCCTCGACAGTCCGGTCCTCAAACCGCTCTCTCCGAAGAAGTCTTCGCCGCCAAAGCCAGCTTGAGGGGACACGCTTCTCCGATGGCTCCCCCTCGGCGGTAGCGCTCCAGCAGTTGATGCGATCGCTGGGCTAGCATCCGCCGGACCTCGCGGCGTTTACCCTTGACTCGGGCAATTTGCATATCGTCATAGCCGGTCGTCTGGTGCCGCATCCAGGCAATGACCGCCGCCTCAGCCCGCTGCTCGACCGGAATCCGCTCGGTGCGGGCCACCGTCCCGCTGCCGACGGGGGTGGCGTGGGCTGTGACCGCTTGGGCCAGTTGCTGGGCGAGGTCAGCGTGCTGTGAATGAAATTCGAGGAAGGTCACCACCGCTCCGTGGAAGTCCTCGACATAGGCGGCTTGCACCTTGTCCCGCCGGCGAGCAGCAGCTTCTTTCTTCTTGGCGAACCCTTCGGTCGATCGCTCTATCTCCAGGTCGGACCGAATCTGTTCGATCGTGGCCAAGGGAGCCCAGAGTCCGCGAGAAAAGACCTTCCGTCCCTTTTTCTCGGCGATCACCCAGTGGTCCCCGGCGGCCTTCACGCGGCGCGTCATGGCGGCGTCCCCCGGAAGGAGGAGCGACCAATCGTCTGGCACGGAGAGGACTCGCCCCTCGGGAGTTCGAACGGTCTTCGGAGTGGGACCGGGAAGGTAACTCGGGTCAGGCATGTTAAAGGTGCAATCCGTTGCAAAGGGGACTGAGAGGCGAGCGACGAATCCTCTAATTCGTCCAGAGCTACAGCCAGCTACAGCCCGAGCACATCATTCATCGAATACAATCCCGCCGCCTGCGTCGCCACGAACTTGGCAGCTGCCAAGGCTCCATAGGCGTAGCTGTCGCGAGTGTGGCCGCGGACGTAGACCTCGAGAGTTTCGCCCATCATGCCAAAGATGATGGTGTGTTCGCCGACGTTGTCGCCGGTGCGGATGGCGTGGTAACCGATTTCGTTTTGCGGGCGTTTTCCAGTCTGCCCCTCGCGTCCGTGGACGTGGTTCGGCTGGCCCATCTCGTCGGCGACGATCTGGCCGAACTTCAGAGCGGTCCCGCTAGGGGCGTCTTCCTTGAAGCGGTGGTGCCGCTCGATGATCTCGACATCGACTCCCGACGAGAGATCCTTCAAAGCGCGGCTTGCCTCCCGCACCAGCTTCATCGCCAGATTGACGGCCAAGCTCATGCTCGGCGAGTAACAAACCGCAGTTTCCTGCGCCGCTGACTTCACAGCTTCTCGTTGCTGCTCGTTGAGGCCAGTGGTCGCCACGACGAGAGGAATCCGTCGCTGGGCACAGACCTCGGCAATGTGCAGACACGCTTCCGGCACGGAAAAATCGATGATCGCATCGACCGGCTCAGCAAGTTGCGAAGCGATCTGCACGCCGATCGTTCCAATCCCAGCCAGCTCTCCGGCATCCTTGCCAAGGGCCGGACTGTTCGCTGATTCCAAGGCTGCGACGACCTTCAGTCCTGCGTCCGCGTGAGCCAGGGCGATGACGCGCTGCCCCATCCGCCCGGCGGCTCCGTGAACAGCGATCCGAACGATGTCAGCCATGATCTTCCCTTGCAAGTGGTGCTGGACGGCATCGTATCGGTGGGGGCCGCATGACACAAATCGGGGCCATTTAGAACTACGAAGGTTCGCCCACGGCAACGCGGAGTGGATGCAACTCATGCGTATGGGCTGCGATCAGATCTTGTAGCAAGGGGAGTTGCTGCACGAAGAGCGGCAGCCAGATCTCGCTGGTCAGGCGCTGACTCTTGATTCGCAGATAGCTTAACCCGAAGGCTGCCACGGGCCGGACCGTTGCCATTTCATTCCACGGCACGACCTTTTTGACTCCCCAGAAGTTGTAGCAGGTTAACCCCACCGGCCCGATTTCAAAGGTGTACCGCCGGTTCAAAATCCAAACCGCAACGGCTGACAAGAGACCGGTCAGGACCGGTAGACCAAGCCCCAGGAAGACGGCATTCGTCAGCCCCTGCGACACAAACAGGATCACCGAACCGATCACGGTCAGGCCAAACACCATGCGAAACGGTTCCTCGAAACGCATGGAGAAGACATGCGTGCGAAGTGAAATGCGAACGTATTCTTCGTCGATGAGAGCCATGGAATCGCGCGGTTGAGAGCCGTTGTCAGAATAGGAGTTCACTCTCTCGTTTGGAACCCACGCCTTGTGATTCGGTGGGGCGGAGTGGCGGTGGGGCTCCGCCCGCTGATATCTTGAGGGACGAACCGGGACGATTCCGATGAGCGTGAGCAGTGATCCGAATCGACCGGTTCGTCCAATTCCATCAGCATCCAGGGCGATCGCTCATGAAAACGTTCCCCACCAGCGGGTCACTTCCCATCCCTCCGAGTTCGTTGCTTCGTCGGGGAGCCTGGTGCCTGGCTTTGCTTTTGAGTTTTGGCGGCAGTGCTTTCACTTGTGCCGACAACGCGCCCGGACTGCTCAAGTCCGAATTCATCTATGAGACCGCACCGTTTCCCGCGTGCCACGCGTCCACCCTCGCAGAACCGACTGGCGGGGGACTGGTTGCGGCGTGGTTCGGTGGCACAGCGGAAAAGAATCCCGATGTCGGCATTTGGGTCTCGCGAATCGAAGAGGGCCGTTGGACCACACCGGTCGAGGTCGCCCACGGCGTCCAGCCCGATGGCACCCGACATCCCACATGGAACCCCGTCCTCTTTCAACCGAAGACCGGACCGTTGATGCTCTTTTACAAGGTCGGTCCCAACCCCGAACAATGGTGGGGAATGCTGCGGACCTCGGACGATGCCGGGAAAACGTGGAGCGCGGCCCGCCGCCTCCCCGAGGGAATTCTCGGCCCCATCAAGAACAAACCCGTGCAGCTTTCCAATGGCGACATCCTCTCACCAACAAGCCATGAAACGCATGAAGAACCGAGCCGATGGACGGTCCATTTCGAACGCAGCCGTGACCTTGGACTGACATGGGAGCTGATCGGCCCCGTGAACGATGGCGTGAAGCTCCAAGCCATTCAGCCGAGCCTTCTGTTTCTTGGGGGAGACAAGCTGCTGGCGATCGGTCGATCGCGCCAGGACCGCATCTTCGAGGTCCGTTCTAACGACGGAGGCCAGACTTGGGGCGCGATGACGCTCGGCACGTTGCCCAATAACAATTCGGGCATCGATGCCTCGACGCTCCAGGACGGAAGACACGTCATCATTTACAACCACGTCGCTGGCACGCCGGGCCAATGGGGCGGCAAACGGACCCCGCTGAACATCGCCGTATCGAACAACGCCCAGACCTGGCAGGCTGCGCTCGTCCTCGAAAGCGATCCCGGCGAATACAGCTACCCCGCAGTCGTGCAGACAACGGACGGTCTCTTGCACATCACCTATACATGGAAGCGGACGCGAGTGAAACACGCGGTCGTCGATCCGGCGAAGCTGGTGCTGCAGCCGATCGTCGATGGCCATTGGCCCGAGTCGCGTCCGTGAGTTATGCGGAGATGAACTGGATCTGGCCGAGTATCGGAGCATTCGCGAGCGAGCGGCCTGAGCTTTGATCGCGGTCAAGTGGTCTCTGCTCCGTCTTGCGATCGCTCAAGGTGCTTCGAAAACCAAAGGAACCTCGATCGAGGGACCGCTCCCATCCGCCGCCTTGAATCGAATGACCGCATTGTCCCTATCGATGTCGTGGGCTGCCGACACATCAACCACAAACGTCGGTTGCGATGCATCCTTGTCCTCTTCGACACTCAACCAATCCACCGAAGGAACAGCGACAAGCTGCGGACGCCCCCTTTCAGCCAGGGCTTCGATGATGACCTTTCTTTGCAAGGGGAAGGTATCTGACTTTCGGATAAACAGTTGCGGGGGGGTCGCTTGAAGTGCCGGGCGAGACAGGATGGTGACCGCAATGTGGGGCGTCATTCTCTTCGAAGGTGATCGACAAATCGGACGAATCGCGCCGCGTAGCGTCTTGCCTTCGGGGCTGTATTGCTTGACTTGCAAGGTACACAGATAGGTCCGAAGGACGGCCGTCTCATCGTAGGTTGTCGTGGTCGTTGGCTCCCAGGAGACCACCGAGAATCCGTCGTTGTTCGACTCAAATCCGGTGATCCACACTTCCTCGGGGGACTCGATGGCGACTAACTGAAACTCAACGCGACGGTCGGAATCCGATTTCACTTCATGTCGAATTTCCGAAAGGTGGCCTTTAAAATACGATGGTTTGATGAGCATCCCTTTCATCTTGACGGGAATTGTGATCCGGGGGGCCATCGTCGAATCGCTGTGTAATGTGACAGAGGTCGTCTGCGAGCCAAACCCGGGCAGTTGCAACCTGAGCGTCAACGTGGTTGTCTCGCCGGGGGCCAGCTCAGGAGCAGGAATTGAATCGACCTGGGTGCAGTGGCAACTCGTTTCGACTCGATCGAGATGAATCACCCGGTTCCCGGTATTCGTGATTTCCACGTTGGTCACGACCGTGTCCTCGCCCTGATGATCCGCGCGAACCACGTCGGGGGTGATCTTCAAATCAGACAGCCCGTTCTGCTGCGAAGCCGGAGTCCTCACAGTCAAATAGCCCCAGGCAACAAGGCCGATAACAAAGGCCAGGATCACAGCGATGACCACATTTTTTCGCTTCATGAAACACTTCTCGGAGCTTGTGGATTTCTAGAACGGAACACTGACTGATTCATTTCCAGCGATCGATCCCGCCGCCCGCCAGACGGTGAGATCAATTTCATTGGCGATGAAATGCACGCTCCCGTCTGCAAACAGCACGCTGACTCCGCCCGTGTGCAGCGAGCGGGCCGTCTTCGGACCGTGTCCCCCGTCACCACAATCCGGAATTCGCGAGTTCGGCGTCAGTACGTGGTTGTACATCGTTTGCGCCTCATCGGGAATCAGCCAGGAATTCCCGCCATAAGAGAAGTTGGCCCCTTGAATGGGGAGCGGATCCGAACACAGGGTGACGTACTGATCGGGATAAATAAAAGTGAGTGGCGTCGGAATGATCGCTTCCAGTCCATCACGCCAGGCCGTCCGTGTTGCAGGGTCGTGATCTCCCGCAAGTTTCTCAGCGAAAGCGGCTGTGTTCGAGGTGCCATCCACGACGTTTCGTTTTTCTCGACCACCGACCCAATAGCCCGTGAGCGCGGACGCTTGGCCGAGGACTGTGGATGTGGCGGAGTATCGACCGGGAGAGGTGCCGAGCGAGATCCGATAATTCAAGCGGACCTCTGCGACGGGATCACTGGGGCACACATAGACCGGAATCAGGGTTCGCATGACCGCTTGGTTAGCGCCATCACTGGGAGGCATCGTCGGCGATCCGACCCCCGGTGGCCCGCTCAGGTCTAAGCTGTTGAAGAGTGCCGCTTGATCGATGTAGGGCAAGATGTAGACATGCGATCCCCATTCATGGGCATGGCCCGTTGCCGTGGCTCGGGGCATGCTCCCCGAGGCTTGAAGGGCCTCTTCCGCAATCCCGATCTGGTGCAAGTTGTTGTTGCATGTGGCCCTCCGAGACGCCTCGCGAGCCGATTGAACCGCTGGCAGCAAGAGCGCCATCAGGATCGCCATGATCGCTAGCGAAACCATGATCTCGATCAGCGTCATGCCCGCAGGGTGCTGGGACACCGGGGGACGCTTGCTGGATGGCTGGCGGCGCGCCTTCATTAAAACAATGGCGAACGGCAGCATCCCCAGCGCGCCGAGTACCCACGGAGTTGTCCAACGCCTAGTGCGGACTGACAACGCTTGGCCGGTTCGCCGTTCACGGTACACATGCAGCGCCATCCCGTCCCAGCGCCATGTCGTTCGCAATTCCTTCCAAGTCGTCCAGTGCGGCATGGCGGGCCAGTCAACGGCGAGGACTTTCTCGGAGTCACCCCCGACAACCGTCAGAAAATGGGGACGTCCGTTACCGAGATAGATGCGCAAGACGGCCGGCGCAGAATCCCAATCGATCTGTGGATTCACCTGCTCCCATTGGACTCCCTTGGCGATTAGTCCCATCTGTTCGGCGGCGACTTTTAGGTCGGCGAAGGTCGTGTGCTCTCCCCGATCTCCTGCCAGGACGTTCAACTTGTCGGGATCCCACATCTCCCCCAGCGAGGCTCCACACACCGCCAATGCTCGGACTCCAC
>JAYSVZ010000461.1:0-4615 GCA_043718305.1 Planctomycetota bacterium
CGTTGACCTGTCAGGGCTTGCTGCTCACGGATGCGGGCTGTGGCTTCCAGGCCATCCATTTCCGGCATCTGAACATCCATCAGGATCAGATCGAACTCCCCGTTGGCGGCCAGTTCCACCGCTTCGCGACCGTTGTTCGCGACCGTGGCGCGATGCCCCCAGCGCTTGAGAAGCCCGATCGCCAGCTTCTGGTTTGCGAGGCTATCTTCCGCCAAGAGGACGTGGAGCGACCGATCAATCGTGACACCGACTGACTCGGGAGCCGGTGTCGGAGGAACTTCACTCGCTGGCGCGTGCAAATCGAGAGTTCTGACGATCGCATCAAACAAGTCGGACTGCTTCACCGGCTTAACCAGGAACGATCGAATTCCGAGGGACTGGAGCGACTCGGAACTGTGCGTCTGGTCGAGCGAGGTCAGCATCATGATGACGACGCTGGAGATCGTCCGATCCTGTTGAATCCTCGAGGCCAACGTGAACCCATCGACATCCGGCATGCTCGCATCGGTCAGGACCAAATCAAACGCGGTCTTCGTTCCGCTCGCGAGCCGCAACTCTTCCAGGGCGGCTGAAGCGTCGGGAACCGCGATGGGGGCCATCCGCCAGTTCTCGCAGATCTTCAGCAGAATGCGGCGGTTCGTTTCATTGTCATCGACGATCAGGACGCGCATCCCCGCCAGCCGTTCCGCATTCAGCAACGGGTCAGGCAGAATGTCATCGTCGTGCGGGATCAGGAACGGAACGGTGAAGTGGAACGTGCTCCCCTGACCAATCTGGCTCTCGACCCAGATGCGGCCTCCCATCAGCGAGACTAACCGTGACGAGATCGAAAGTCCCAGCCCCGTTCCGCCAAAGCGGCGGGTCATCGAATTGTCCGCTTGTTCAAAGGCCTCAAAGACGCGGGCCTGCTCTTCCGCGTCGATCCCGATCCCCGTGTCGCGAACCGCCAGATGCAGCTTGACATCGGACTGGGACTGCGCGTTGACTTGCACATGGACGACAACTTCGCCGACTTCGGTGAACTTAATCGCGTTGCCGACCAGATTCAGGACGATCTGCCGCAGCCGCAACGCATCCCCCAGGATGTACCGCGGCACCGCATCCGCGACCTCGCACGCCAGCTCGATTTTCTTGGCATGCGCTCGAACGCCGAGGGTCCGCACGGCATCATTGAGCCACTCCCGAACCTCGATTGGGTGGCTTTCCAGCGAGACTTTCCCGGACTCGATTTTCGAAAAGTCGAGAATATCGTTGATGATGAGCAGCAGCGAGTCGGCGGAGTCGCGGATCGTCTCCAGATAGTCCCGCTGTTCGGGATCGACCTTCGATCCGAGCAGCAGTTCCGTCATCCCGATGACCGCATTCATGGGGGTCCGGATTTCGTGGCTCATGTTGGCCAGGAACTCGCTCTTGGCGCGGCTGGCGACTTCGGCGGCCTCCTTGGCTCGGCGCAGTTCCTCCTCGGTGAGCTTGCGCTCGGTGATGTCGCGGCAGATCCCCACCAGTCCGAAGACCTCACCCGACTTGGTCCGCAGCGGCACCTTGGTGGTCAAGATCACACGACGAAATCCTTCGAAGGTGATGAACTCCTCTTCGCGATTAAAGAGCGTCGACCCGGTCTGGATCACGCGGTTGTCATCGGCAGCGTAGATTTCGATCAGTTCGGGCGCACACAAACCTTCATCGGTGAGACCGATCAACTCCTCGGGATGCTGCTTCCCCATGATCGCACAGAAGGAGGTGTTCACGGCGACAAACCGCCGCTCGCGGTCTTTCACAAAGACATAGTCAGGGAGGTTATCGATCAGCGTTCGCAGCAAGTCGCGCTCCGCTTGCAACGCTTCTTCGGTCAGGTGGTGCTTTGTCACATCGCGCGAGATCCCGACGGTGCCGATCACCTTCCCATCGTGTGTGCGAAGCGGTGCCTTGGTCGCGGAGACCCACGAGATGTGGCCGTCGGGCCACACGAGCCGTTCGATCTCATCGACGAGCAGAATGCCGCTCTCGATGATCTGGAGTTCCTGATCGCGGGAAGCGTCGGCATGCTCCAACTGAAAGAAATCGGCGTCCGTCTTGCCACGGGCTTGCTCGGGGTCTTCCAGACCTGACCGCAATGCCTTTGCCCGATTGATCCGCAAGAACCGCCCATCGCGGTCCTTAAAGTAAATGTCGTCCGGAATCGCTTCCATCAGCGCATCGAGTAGCCACTGCTCCGACTGTAGCGCTTCGGCCCGCGTGCGGAGTGCCGCCATCTCCCGTCGAAGACGCTCGTTCTCTGCGACCAACGTGTCATGTGACGAGGCGGGTGTGGCGCTCATGGAACATCCTTGCAGGGCTTGCCGTTGAGAGGTTTCAACTCTGGTCTCTACGCCTCTGACGCCCCTCTCCCCCGGAAGGAGGGGCTGGGGGTGAGGGCGAGTGTCAAGACGACTCATGAAACCGCTCTAACCGCGAATATAGCGGATCGTCAACAAGGGACGGAATTCCGCCGGTTGCAAAATCACAGATTACAGCGGCGGCGGCGGTGCCCGCCGGACGCCCCGTTGCCAATACAGCCGGTCATCCGTCGCGATCCCCCGCCGTTTGGCACAACTCAAACACATCCGCTCCTCGGCGTTCTCCAGATAGATCTCACCGCACAGCAGCAAATGAAAAAAGTCCTCTCCGGGGGTCTTGCAGTAGCAATAGTCCTTGTCCCAGTTCGTCTTGACCTTCGCCGTCCACCCCTCGAAATGCGGAACATACAGTCGCCGATCGGGCTGGGCATTGTCCGGCAGGGGAGGGCTGTCATCACTCATCGGGGGAACCTGGGTTATGTTACGACTCACGGCCCAAAGTCTCGCCAGCTACGAAACCTTTCGAGAGCCAAGCGAGGCTGTGTACCCCGAAAGGGGTTACAGAGAATAGCCCGGCGACGCGAGCAACGGGAGCGCACCGGAGCGCTCGCGTGGGTTTTGATCGCGAGACTTGACCCTCCCCTGTATTGGTTGCACACGAGTCACACGGGAGCTTCGTGCGTATGCAAACCCTTCAGGGCGGAAGAGGGAAGCCGCCTCGGGGCAGTGAAAAGTGCGTCTCGCACTGGCCTCGAGTCAGAACTGACAACTTCCAAGCAGCCTTGCTGAGGGCTGGCCAGGACCGGATAATCAAAACGCCGATCGATGAATACGCGTCTTGAGTGACCTTGCCCCATGTCTTCGACTGAACTGCCAACGATCCCCGCCGGTGAGGTGGAGTCTCCGACTGTCGCCACGAGCCCCCTCGGCAAGCTCCAGCGGCCGTGGCGGCGCTGGCTGGTGGCTGTACTCCTGCTGGGAGGACTCACCTGGTTTTACGATTATCTCTGGGCACGGCTGCTGGTTCCGCGGGCTGTTGCCGCGCTGCGATCTCGGGAGCCAGAACGGGCTCTGGTCTGGTTAGATCGTGTCGATTGGCTGGCTTCGCGGGACGCCGAGGCGGCATTTCAGCGGGCCCGGACTTATCGAAACCTGGGACGGATGGCCGAGGTCCGGACCTGGCTGGAACGGGCGTATGAACTGGGAATCCCGCAGACCCGGATCGAGCGGGAGCAGTGGCTCGCCTTTGCCCAAACCGGACAGATGAAAGAAGCTGAGCCGCACCTCCATGAGCTGCTGCTCGATCCCGGCGAGGACGGTGCCGAGATCTGCAACGCTTTCGTCAACGGCTATTATCGGGTTCTGCGGATCGATAGTGCGCAGCCGATCCTGGAGGCCTGGATCACAGATTTTCCCGATGACCCTCGACCGCATCAGTTTAATGGGTCGCGATACGCTCAGGTCTTCAAATGGCAGGAGGCCATCAACGCCTATCAGCGGGCGCTCGATCGTGACCCGACACTCGATGAATTGCGAGTGAAGGTCGCCACCAGTTATTCGGAACTGCATCAGTACGACACAGCGGAGCAGTTGTTTCTGGAGTTTCTCAAGCAGCAGCCCGCGTCTGCCGAAGCCTTGGCGGGGCTGGGCGAGGTCTATCTGGCCAATGGCCGCTGGGACGAGGCCGAAACAGTGTTTACCAAGGCGGCAGCGCTGGCTCCCGAGGCCGAGATGCCTCACCGAGGACTCGGACAAATCGCCAGTTATCGCAAGGAGTTCTCCAAGGCTGTCGAGCATTTGCAACGGGCGCACCAAGTGGGAATCAAGGATCAGGAGACGCGGTATCATCTGGCCCTGGCGCTCCAAGGGGCCGGGCAGGTCGCGGAAGCCAAGGCGCATTTCGATTTCTGTCACCTCGCCAGTCTTGCCCGCGGGCGACGGACAGTACTCCTGGAACAGCTCGTTAAAGAGCCGAAGAACATTGAAATGCGATTTGAGCTGGCCGATCTGACCTACCGCTATATCAACGAGGAAGAGGGCACAAAGTGGCTCTTCTATGTGGTGGAACTCCAGCCGGATCATGGTCCCGCTCGAGAGATTCTGTATAACCACTACAAGAACGTCAGTCCGGAGACCGCCCGCCGCTTCATGCCGTTGCCAAGTTCTTCGGAGACGCCATCCAAGGCAGAGGTTTCTTCGTCTGAATCGGCCTCACCCGCATCCCCTCAACCCCAGTAACGTGTGATGTCCGCACTCCCGTTTTTCCGAAAGTGGAACAT
>JAYSVZ010000462.1:0-4615 GCA_043718305.1 Planctomycetota bacterium
AGGGAGGCGTTGTCGTCGGAGCGACGAACTCGAAAGCCGAGTTCCCCATCGAGCGCCCCCTGGAGCCGCAAGACATCCTGGCCACCGTTTACCACCAACGGGGAATCGACGCGAACCAAGCCTACCCCGACTTTGGCGGAAGACCGACCCCGCTCCTCGACCGGCCCGAGCCGATCCGCGAGATCATCTCGGGGTAAGTGGAGTTCCTCGCTCTTTAGAGCACTTGAAACCCAACTCACTTATTTTTTGTTCTTGCTCGACGATAAGCGGTTCGATTGGTCGAATTGCCATTGTGGATAGACATCATCAGCGAGCCTTCCAACTTTGGGGCTGGTTCGATGATCAGGGTTTGTCGGACGAGTTCGATCCCTTCCCCGTAATCCACCCTCGGGGAATTCGGCAAGCTAAACGCCGTCGGATAGAGCTTGACAACGAGTGTAAAACGTCCTGCTTCGGCGATTCGACAATGGCACCATTGCCATATCACTCCTTTCGGCAGTGTGTTTGGAGCGTCCGGTGACTCCCACACCGGTAGACCGCCATCATCCATCAATGTTTCTTCCGCAAATTTCCATCCATGCTGAAACTGATCTGACCATCGTGACGCATCGTTTTCATCTCGTACCTCGACAGCCACAATCCAGTATTCGACAGGAGCTACTTTTCGGCCAGAGAGAACTGAAGGAGGGGCAACCGTTTCAAATCGAATTGTGGGGTCGATCGGGTTTGACTGCGGCACAACCCATTCATTTGGCAAGGCCTGCCCCTCTCGATCCAGCAGCTGGACGTTTTTGAGAAACGACGCGGCGGGAGGGAGCGCTGGTGGCTTGGAACATCCAAAACCAAGAATGGTGGCTGTGGCTGCAGCTAAAAGCGATCGGCGACTGAGCATAGGGAGCCAATGTTAGAAGGGGTTTTCGATCGACTCGTTTCCGTTAATCGTTCCCACTGCTTGCCAAACTGCTGAATCGACGGAGTCCGACACGAATCCTACATGTCCGTCGACGAACAGAGCATTCACGCCTCCCCAATGATAACTGCTAGCGGGCATGTAGGCTTTAAGACTCGGGTCGTTCACGGGAGCGTTGTTCCAGCAGCCTCGCGTGTTCGGTGTGAACATATGCGTGTAACCATCAGCAAGCACGAGGGGGATGTTCAGGGGGACCGGCGAATTACCAGAACTTCGACAAAGATCAATGAACTGGGCTTCCGTCCCCGGGGTTGTCATCCGAGTGGAGATCCACAAAGGAAACTTTTTGGGGTCGTCTTCGGGGGTTAGTTGGTCCGCTTCCGTTGGAGAGGGCTTTTCGGAAAAAGCGACTGTTTGCGAAAGTCCATCGGTAAACTCCGAAACTCGGCGAAAAGCTTCGCCATCAGGCGAAGACGAGTACGCCAAGTATCCATTTCCAACTCCGTACGTTGTCCCATTGGACATCTCGTACCCGCCTCTGCCGTGGGGGTCGGCGGGACAACCGCCGCTGCCGCCTTCGAAGTCCCCGACCCTAGCGATTCTCCGATCGTATCCGGGAACGCCCATTCCATAGTGATGCAAGACTCTGTGATCACAACTGAAATATTGTTTCGCATCCTGTACAACGTGGATCGCGATTCCTACTTGCTTAAGGTGATTCCGGCACTCCACGAGCCGCGCAGAGCCGCGAGCACTCTGCACGGCGGGCAGGAGTAGAGCCATCAACAGACTGATCACTGCGAGTGATACGAGAACTTCAGTGACAGTGAATGCTGAGCGTTTCAAGTTGAATCCTAATCAGGGTTGAATCCAAATGTCTTCGCCGAGCCAAGTATACGTGTAATTCGGTGATGTACCAGTCCGCGTATACTTGACCACTCTGTATTGCATGCCTGGTACCAGATTGATCAGAGTCGTACCGTGGCTGTACTGGTAGTAGCCTGAGCGGACTTCCGTCTCCCGGTAGACCGGTACACCAAAGTAACCCAACCCATTGTAGGGTGGGTTGGCATTCGGATCGGCATTGACGGCCACTTGAACCCACTGCATCATCCCGTTCAGAAGCACTCTTTTTTCAAGAGTGGCTCTCACTATCTTGGGTGCAGTCCCTGCCGTCACAGCTCCGACATCATGTGTCGTACTTGCGAAGAGGTCTGAAGCACCGGCACCGGTCATCAGCACCAATGCTGCCACAGCTTGTAGCAGCGATCGTCTCAAAAGATTTGACATTGTCTCATCCTCCAACACCAAGAGTTGCGATCTCCCTCCTGGAGTCTTTGGCGTCTCACATTCCTTGACACCCTCCATAAGCTACACACACACACACACACGTTGCGTCAATGTCATTGAGTCAATACCGCTGGGGAGCATGCTGAATACCTTGCGAGGCCCCAAGGTCTAGGGGGCCATTCAGGGACAGGATACTCTCCGTTTCCCGCGCCACCAATCGTGGGGAAGTCCACTCACCACGATGGGGGCGTTCTGAGATCACTCCTCCGGCGTTGAAGCAGAGCTTCGGGGATATGCAGTCCCAAGCAGAGCTTGGGACTGAGAACTGAAAAGACAGGCTGGAAGCCTATCCCGCGAGTCCACGCCTATACCCGCAGCCGCCGGGTGCCACTGGCGGTCGCTTTGGGCCGCCAGTGCTGACGACTATGAACTGTCTATCCAGCAGTCGGGCGTCTGAATACTGGCGAGTCATGAATTTCGCATCATGGTTTCTGTCGCTGTCACGCTCAAAGCCACTGGCGGTCCAAAGCGACCGCCAGTGGCACGCGGCGTGATCGCACGCCACGACCGAAACGGGAGTCCATCACTATGTCGTCTGCCCCGTTATCGGACTCGGCGAAGAAGAACGTCGAGGCCATCGCCCAAGTGGAGCAGCAGCTACTGGGACGCCGCTCACGGGTCGAAAAGATCGCGGATTGGATCGCCAAGTTCTTCGGCAGCCTGTGGTTCATCGCGGCCCACGCCGTCTTCTTCACGGTCTGGATCGCCCTGAACGTCGGGGTGCTGCCCGGCGTCGTGGCATTCGACCTCTATCCGTTTCCATTCCTCGGCTTCATCGTCGGGATCGAGTTCATCTTCCTGACCACGTTCGTGTTGATGAACCAGAACCTTCAATCGAAGAGGCAGGAACAGTGGGGCCACCTCACCCTGCAAGTCGCCCTTCTGACCGAACAGGAGGTGACGAAGAACATGCAGATGCTCCACATGATCTGCCAGAAATTGGGGCTGGAGAAGGCGGGGGCGGATCAGGAGTCGAAGGATCTGGCACAGACGACGCCAGTGACGGCTTTGGTCGAGGAGATCGAGAAAGCCCGTGAGGTCGGGGAGGCACTGGTCGAGGAAGTCGAGAAGGTGTGCGAAGCCGGGCAAGAGTTGGTGGGAGAGATGGAAAAAACGAGGGAAGCCGGGGCCGAACTCGTGGGCGAGATGCACAAGACGCAGTTGGCCGGGGAAGAGTTGATCGGGCAGTTGGAGAAGGTGCGGGAAGTTGTCAAGGACAGCCCGTGATCCAAGTCAAACCTACTGTTCCGCTACTGTTTCTTGAACTCGCCGGGTGCCACGGCGGGCTTGTCCAGCTGTGCCGTTTGACGTGGTGTCTCGAAAAATCGTGACATGGTTTAGAACTCAGTCCCCAGCTCTGCTTAGGGCTACATCTCCCCGAAGCTCCGCTTCGCCCGGTGGCCCGGGAAAGGCGGAAGGGGGCAGGTCTCTTTTCTGCCACTTCATCAAGTCGATCCAGCATCACCGACTCTCATCAGGCTCCTGGACGAACACCTCGGGGGACTTTCGGGTTCTCATGCGGGAGAGGATGACCGTCGCCAGACCCAGAAGGATCTCATCCACGAACGGAATGAAATCCGGGATCACGAAATCCAGCGCGAACAGCCCGCCCGTGATGCACAACAACACCGGAAACCGCAGCTTGGTGGCCTGTGTCTCGATCAGATTCTTGGTGATTTTCGGTCCGACCATCAACGTCTCCCGAGTGAGTTTGAGTTGGCCTCAGCCCCAGCTCTGCTGGGGGCTGCATACCCCCGAAGCTTCGCTTCGTCGTCCTTGGAGTGAACTCCCGGAATAAGAGCAGCCTTCGTGAGCACTTTGACCGAACAGTCGACGGCTAACGCCGTGGGTGACTCGGCGGAGCGGAGCTTCGAGGATTGGGGTTCCCAAGCGGAGCTTGGGAACGAGGAGAAATTCTTACGAAATCCGCTACGGTTTGTCGTAGTAGTCGCGGGCCTTTTGGTAGGCCGCTTCAGCGGTAGGGCGTTCGGATTCGCGGATGGCTTTCTGCTTGGCCTCCCAGCAGATGTCGACGGCTTTACGGCACCACTCGGCACTCTTGGCGACGCGGAGCGGTTGGTCGCCGACTTGGACCCAGATCGGGTTCGTGTGGACGCTCGGCAGGATGCGGACAGCTACCCACGACGATTCGGGGATGTCGATCTCGGTAGTGATCGATTGGGTTTTCCCGTCGGCTTCGATCTCTTGGCGGTCGACGACGAGACCGTTACGGATGATCTCGACGGGGACTGTGCGCGTGTCGCCGAGGCGGCTGCGTTCGATGTGCCAGTAGGGCTTGGAGTCGAGCCGGGCGGACCGGATGCGCTCGGTCTCGGGGGTCGGCTTCTCGGCGAG
>JAYSVZ010000463.1:0-4610 GCA_043718305.1 Planctomycetota bacterium
CCGATGACGGTTGCCTGATGCTCCGCAGGCAGGAAGGCCGGACCGTAGTTCCGTGGCCCGCCATGCCCGCTCGCCGGAGCGATCGATACGAACGCGGGCAGGTTCGGGTTCTCAGCCCCGACCCCGTAACTGACCCACGCTCCGACCGAAGGCCGCACCAGATTGTCGCTCCCCGTATGCAGCATCGACACCGCTTGCCCATGAGACTGGCCGCGACTATGGACCGAGTGAACCACGCACATGTCGTCGACGTGCCGGGCTGTGTAGGGGAGGAGTTCCGAGACCCAGCGACCCGACTGGCCGTACTGAGCGAACTTCCACGGCGACTTCATCAGGACCGGCTTGGCGTCAATATTCGGGGCTGCGTCAAAAGGGAGTGCTTGGCCATCGCGAGCCTGCAGCTCCGGCTTGTAGTCAAACGTATCGACCTGACTCGGGCCGCCATGCATGAACAGAAAGATGACCCGCTTGGCTCGTGCGGCATGATGCGGCTTCCGACTGCCGGGAGTGCTTGCTGCCTCGAGCGTCCGACCGGAAAGCCCGCTCAAAGCCATCGCCCCGGCTGCGCACGAGGAGGCCCGCAGAAGATCGCGACGAGAGAAAATCGACATTGAGGAAGCTCCGAAAGGCACAACACATCTATCGACATGAGTGTATGCGGTGGTTCAAGGCTTTCCAACAGGGGGGAGTGGTATCCAGTGTCAACGGGACTACAAATTCCTTTGCCGCAGCGTAATAAACTGATTGACGAGGGGCACCGTCAGTTGGTGCGGCTCGACATCGACGACGAATACGCCCGCGTGCTTGAGCGATTGCAGCGCGAGGTGCCGTTCCTTCATCAGGCGGAGTGTGACGACTTTTTTCGCGGCTTCTACCAGGGTCGTCGTGGGCTCTTGCAGCACTCGCTTCAACAGTGGTGTCCGCAAGGCAGCCAGCAGCACCACGTGTCGTTGGCTGAGTCGGGCCAGTGAGGCTCGCAGGTGTTGCGAAGTCTCCTCGTCGGAGATGTCGGAGATCACGACGATCAGTGAACGCTTGGCTTGCCGGGTCTGGAGCAGGGCGAACATCGGCCCGAAATCGGTTTCGCGGAACTCCGAACGCGCATCGAACACGCTCTCGGCCAGCGAGTTCAGAGACGGCACGCCCGAGACTGGCGGCAGGTAGCCCCGCACCGAACTGTCGTACAGTGCCATGCCGCAGCGGTCGCCGCTTTGCAGGGCGACGCGGGCCAGCACCAGTCCAGTATCGACGGCGCGATCGAGCTTGGTCCCGGCCCCGGTGTCGGTCCCCATCAGACGACCGCAGTCGATCAGGATCATCACGTCGCGGTGGCGCTCGATTTGAAACCGCCGGACGACGGGTCGCTGAATCCGCGCAGTGGCTCTCCAGTCGATGCGGCGAGGGTCATCTCCCTCGCGATAGTCCATCAGGGATTCAAACTCGGTGCCCGCTCCATGTTGCCGGGTGCGAGTCGTCTTATCGCGGAGGAGTAACTCCGAACCGCGATCCTTGAGTAACTCCTCGCGCGAAGAGAACTGCTCGGGCAAGACCTTGATCGAGGCGGGCAGTGCATAGGCCCGCTGCACCTCGACCCATCCTTGCGGCCCCTGGAGGGCTATCCAGATCGGGCCAAACTCGAACCGGCCGCGCACCGGAATTCGCAGCGTCTGATTCCTCTCGGCCCGACCGCCACGCCCCTCGATCTCAAACGGGTGAACGCTCGCGCGCGGCAGGGCAGTCACCGGATAGACATCGCGCAGCTCACCACTCAGCGACGTATCGCCACGGCTCTCGATCTCCCAACTGAGGCCAAACTCCAACCCCCGGCCAATGATATTCGGGAACGCGCGGCGGACCCGCAGGTCGCGATGCTGCAGCGTCACCCAGCGATATTCTTGGTAGGCGAGAACCCCCACCAGCAGGATCCCCGCTCCCGTCAGCAGAGCCAGGAAGGTCGACGCGACGAGCCACTGCATGACAGCCAGCCCCGTAACGCCCAGTAAGGCCCACACGGCGTTCGGCCCCGGACGGACCAGCGCGACGGTCTCCCAAAAACCCGTCACCGGACTCGCACTCGCCGTCGCCAGCCCGGAATGCACACGCCGAGGCCCCCGTGCAGCAGAGGTGCCGGGCGGCTGGCGTGTCTTTGGTGGAGTAGGGAGTGGGGGCATCGGGAGTCAGTCAGGATTGGGACAAGCACCGGGACGGGCGATCGAAATAGAACATGGTCCAAAAATTCGGTGGCCTGAATGCCACTGGACCCCGAAGGGGTTTCACATCACAGCCCAGGGTCGCGACGCAGGAGCGCACCCTGGGTCACGTCACCTCGGAAAAGCCAACCCTGAAGGGGTTGTACACCCGTTCGCGACGTGTGGAACCCCTTCAGGGTTCGATCCGTGCGAGACTCGACCCAGGGTGCGCTCCCTTCGGTCGCGACCCTGGGCTGTGATGTGTCGACCCCTTCGGGGTGCAGAGGCTGGCATGATGAGGAGTGGTTTCTGGCTGACTGCTCATGACTGATGGATTCCCCTTCGTTTGCGGCTGTGCCGCGTTGTGACCTTCTGATCAAAATCTAACCAGGAAGTTGTTTCGGACCAGTTCCTCACCGAGGGACTTCGATCCCTTCGAGGAGTTGGGAGAGCACCTCATCGGTTGTGGTGCCTTCCAATTCGGCACTGGGGCTGAGCACGACGCGGTGCCGCAGGGCGGGATTGAAGGCGGCCTGGATGTCGTCCGGGGTGACGAACTCCCGACCCGAGAAGCGGGCCAGGCTCTTGGCCCCCATCAGCAGCATCAGCCCCGAACGCGGACTGGCCCCCACCGACAGCATGTCATCCGCCCGCGTTGCCGCGAGCAGCTTCTGGACATAGCCGATCACTTCCGGGCGCACATGCGTCTCACGAATGATCTGCCGAGCGGCAATGATGTCGGCGGGGGTCACGACCGCTTGCACTCCCATTTTGAGTGGGTCCGAGAGACCGCCGGTGGCGTGATGCTCGCGGAGGATGCGTTCCTCTTCGGAGGCACTGGGGTAACCCACCAGCACCTTGAACATAAATCGATCGAGCTGGGCCAGGGGGAGCGGGTAGGTGCCCTCCTGCTCAATCGGGTTCTGGGTCGCGAACATAATGAACGGTTCGGGCAGGAGGTGGGTCCGGCCATCGTGCGTCACTCGCAACTCCTGCATCGCTTCGAGCAGCGCCGACTGCGTTCGGGCGGAGGCTCGGTTCACTTCGTCAGCCAGTAGAAAATTGGTGAACACCGGCCCCTGGCGAAACTCGAACTCGCTGGTGTTCTGGCGAAAGATCGACGACCCGGTAATGTCGTTGGGGAGCAGGTCCGGGGTCATCTGCACGCGGCGGAAATCGAGATTGAGCGCGGCTGCGATCGTCCGCACCAACAGCGTCTTCGCCACGCCGGGTGGCCCTTCGAGCAGCACGTGACCGCTGCTGAACAGCGCCGCCAGCGAGTAGTCGATGACCTCCTCCTGGCCAAAGATGACCTTGGAAATCTCGGAGCGAATCGATTGATAGAGTGGTTCTAGAGACAACGGAACAACCTCTGCATAGCTTGGATGGTGTGGAGTTCGGAAACGGAATGGCCTTGGTGAAGAGCGCGATCAATGTGTTGGAGAGCCTCGCGAAAGCCCTGCGCCTCGGCGGGCGAGCGACGGGTGAGGACGGTGGCAATCGCCTCGGCATCATGCTGCCCGTGCGGAAGATTCAATCGCTCACCGAGCAACCGCAGCACTCCCTCGCGGGCTTCGGTCAGCAGGAACGGCCGTACCCCGCGTCCCCGCGTCAGGAAGCGGGCCATGGCCTCAACGTATTCCAGAATCGCCCGGCGACTGGGCGGGACCGACTCCAGCGGCGGGCCCAGGATGATCGCCTGACGCCAGATGCCGATCCCGATGGCGAGCAGAAACACGGTCACCATGAGTGCCGCACCGCGCCGCGTCAACAGCCACAACGGATTCCCGCGGACGCTCAGTCCATGATAGAACTCATCAAAAATGACCGACCGCTCCCCCGCCCGCAGTAGGTCATATGTCAACACGGCATTGTCGACTTCCGCCAGTTGTCCATTGCCCAGAACCAGCGGCTCGGCGATCACCACGATCTCCCCCTTGCCGCGCGGGAAGCTGGCAGCCAGGGTCCAGGATGAGCCATTGGCGTGCTGGCATTCCAACGCTCCCTGAGGCTTGGTGGTTCCCGAGTTGGAGATTCGTCCGCAACCACTGGAGGGCACGCGGAGGCGCTTGACTCGATCTCCGAGGGCCTGCCAGTCCCCCGTCGCAACGGTGCTGACAATCGAGGTCGGCTGGATCCGCGTGCCGGTCGCTTCGCGGAAGATTTCCTCCCACGGCCTGCGGTCGTCGCGACGACGCGGCGGCGGTTGGCCGGACTCTTGATTGTCCTCCATCAACCCCGGTCCCTCGGTGATCTCCAGCCCATCGAGCCCCAGGACAGTCCACAAGGAGCGAGCCTCCCGGAGTTTCGGCATCCCCGAAAAAGGACTTTCGCGAAACAGAGGGATCGCATCCACGCGGGGCGGCGGAGCCACCACGAGACGGCCCCCGCTTTCCACCCACGGCAGCAACCGCTCCAGAT
>JAYSVZ010000464.1:0-4606 GCA_043718305.1 Planctomycetota bacterium
CGGCGGTTGTACGAACTAGGGTTTGACAACTCAGCACCGCACACCGGAAAGCCAGCATAATGCAAGCCACCCTCGAGCAACAGCCGTCGACTACCCAAGACTTCCCGTTTGTGGATCGCCGTCGTTCCGCGGACACCGCAGCGGAAGTCCGCGAACGCCGCCAGTTCCAGGACTCGCGGGCTGCCGGTCGCCCCGAGGTGAACGAGTTTGCAGAAGCGGTCGACCGCTACAAGGTCGCGCATCACCGGCGGTTCATCACGTTCGAAGAACTCTACGACGTGATGGTCGCGCTGGGATACCACAAATAGCCATCTCGAGTGGCCTCCGCCACGCAAAGACTCGGGGTTGGAGTCCAAGCATTAGCCAGCTTTAGCCGGCTCCGGAGCAGGCAAAAACCTGGACTCCAACCCCCAGCTTGAGCATCGAAGGCACTAGCGGACAACCCCTCACCCCGCAAAACAAAAAAGCTGCCGATCGGCGAACCGATCCGCAGCTTCGATAGTCGACTCTCGTCCTGTATGGCTCGTCAGGATGCGTTGCGAAAAGAACGATAGACAGGTCGTGTCTAGCACTCCCCTTGGTGTCTACGGTTCACGCGGTTTGTTGGTCCTCCGGCGCTAGGAAGCGAGAAGTCGGTCATCGCGAGTCAGACTCAATTGCATTGTACCATCGCCGCGAGGCAAGGCATCCTGAAATCGAGAGTCGCATGCAAATTCATGGAAATTACTTTCCACAACCTCGCACGGCTCGAACCATATCGGCAACCCCGATCGGCTGCCAGCGGGAAACATTGGAATTTCAACAGCGATGAAAAGAATACAGGCGATCGACGTTCGATAGATCACTCTGGGTTTAGTTCGAACCACTGAGTTCGACTTTTGCAGAATATCGGTGGCCGACCGGTGACGGGGAATTCGAACGCATTCTGGCTGTGACACCAGATGGGGTCGGTCCGAACTCCGCTCCATCTTGGCAGTTCGCCATGCGAGTCTTGTGGGAAACCGGTTTTCGAATCGGCGACCGGATGGACTTTCATTGGCAGGGTGATGACGCTCTGGCGGATCTGGTCCAACGGTTCACGGAGCCACCCGCTCCGCCCAAGCCGCCGGACACGAGGTCCGAGACAAGCTCGAACGCACGAATCCCTCATTATGTGGGGGGATTCGTGGGGAATCGGAACCGGCCCCCGCGTTCAACCTCGAAGAGGTCGCCAAGCTAAAAGCTATCTTGGCAACACTTTAGAGAATTGCTCCCGGTAGGGCTCGAACCTACAACCTTCGGTTCCGAAGACCGATGCTCTATCCAATTGAGCTACAGGAGCCACGGTGGGAGTATCGTCGCTGGGGATGTTGGTTGCAAGGAGTCGGATCAGTTGTGGGGTGGTCGGTGAGCACTGAGTTTGCCGACTTAGAGAAATCACCCATTCCGGATGGATGACAGAAGCCTCGTTTTCCAGCATACTCGCATCCTGCGGACAGGGCTGTCCGCCCACTGTCGGGAGGTCGCCTTGATCGAGTACCGCAGCTTCCAAAACTTCGATCCCCCGGGGATCTGGAAGCTCTGGTGCGAAGGGCGGATGGGGCGCGGCGCAGCCCTGCCCCGGTCGATGGATGCCTTTGAAGATGCCAACTACGGGCAACCGTACTTTGACCCCGCCGGTCTGGTGGTGGCCCTTGATGCGGGCCGGATTGTCGGTCTCGTCCACTCCGGATTTGCAGCCACCACCGACCGCACCCAGCTTGACCGGACCACCGGTGTGATCTGCGCTGTGCTGGTCCACCCCGAATATCGCCGCCGAGGAATTGGCACCGAACTGATTCGGCAAGCCGAGGCGTACCTCGGCGAGCAATCGGTCACCAAGCTGTTGGCGGGACCGGCGCGGGGCCTGGATCCCTTTTATTATGGGCTTTATGGAGGATGTCGCCCTTCCGGGTTTCTACTGAGCGACCCAACAAGCCATCTGTTCTTTGAGAAACTCGGTTACGTTGAGGCGGAACGCCATGCCGTGTTTGATCGCGATCTGACCATCGCGCGGGATCCGACCAGTCTGCGCAGCGTCACGATCCGGCGGCAGACCGAGTTGGTGACGCTCGATACCTCTGACGCACCGAATTGGTGGTGGTTTACCCATCTGGGACGGACCGATTCGATCCGTTACTGCCTGAAGATGAAACGCACCGGCGAGTCGATCGCGACCGTCAATGTGACGCCGCTGGAGCATTACCAGGATGCCTGGTCGACGCGCTCCGTCGGGATCGTCGACATGCGAGTTGCCGATGCCTATCGCAGCCAGGGTTACGGCCAGTCGCTGCTGATCGAGGTCGTCCGCCGCCTGCGGCAGGACCAGTTCCAGCGCGCGGAAATCCACGCTCCGGAAACGAGCCCGATGGCGATCCGTGTCCTCGCCAACGCCGGATTCACGCGGATCGATACGGGGATCGTCTATCGCCGGGTAGAACCGTAGGGTGGACCACCCTACGGCACTTGGTCGGTGCCCCCTCAGCTGGAATCCAGTACAAGAACCGCCGCGAACTCAGCGGCAGTTCGCCCAAGTCCAGAATTCGCCGAGCCAGAACGTTCGACCCGCGAAACTCATAGAGCAACCACCCCGCGAGGCGGGAGTCACGAAGCGCCGATTGAACTGCGGAGAGGTCGAACATGGATGAGGTTCTCGACAAGTGAGAGAGAACAGCCATTTACATGGCTTGGGTTCACTTTGACTGCGCATGAACATGGGGGATGCGCAGCCCCCCATTAGTTAGAGCAGTTTCCGCAGCGGCCTTCACCTCAAGTTGAGCAGATCCAGTTGCACAGTAATCGCGTCTGAACATCAAAGGGTATTTCTGATTGGTCAGCGGGGTGTGAGACTGTCGCCTGCGGGGTAGCTCGATCGGTTCACAATCGACGTTGGTGGTTCCCCAAAAGTCAACTCGGTTTTTCTCTTGACAAACACTGGGGGGGGGGGGGGTATTCTGCACACAGGAAAACGGTTTGCAGGGATGTGTTACTTCTCAGAGGCCCAAAGATAGGGGACTTGCATGAACGTCAGAGTTGCTCGCGTGCTGTTGGCTCGGTCATTGGTGATCGCAATGGCTCTGCTGTGTTTCGGCGCAACCCACGTCGAAGCGGTGTTTGTGAACTACTACCCGACTGGTTGGTACGGTCCCTTCACTCCATTGACCGACTGGGCTGGGGAGCACGACACCAACACCACGGTCGAGATCCAATGCTTCAAGATCACTCCAGGCCCGAACGGTTATGGTGTATCTTCAGGAGTGTGGGTTTCTGTGACGGAGGGGCCATTGCCGGGGCATTTCAGTGCCTCACATCCAGACTACATCTATGGTGGAAACACCTACTATTGGCGAGTCAAGGAATACAACGCCGTCACTGGGGCATACTTGGGAGCGACGGCTTGGCAGTCGTACTCTCTCTGGCAGCCATAGGCACATTCAGGCTGAGGGGATAGACTAACCTTCGATTCTGCGAACTTTTCCGCGAGCGACACCATGCGATCTCGAAGTGGATTCACCGTCGTCGAGATTCTGGTATCGCTCGCGGTCATTTCAACTCTCATGGCGATGATCCTTCCTGCAGTCCAGTCGAGTCGAGCTCAGGTGAGAATGGTTCAATGCCGAAACAATCTCCATCAGCATGGGGTCTCGATTCATCATCTGGAAGCGACACATCGGTACATTCGGACCGACGAGTCCCTGAACGAATTGCTCGAAGCCAATCCTCCAGCGAATGCCGCTGAAATGGCCGCAGCCAACTACCCATTAGCAATCTGCCCCGATGACCCCATCGCGTCGATCAGCCGCGGCCACAGCCCGAATTATCTGTTCAATGTAGGAAACGAACGCCAAGCAGGTCGCCGCAGGAATGGAATAATTGGATGGACCCGGGCCGCAGAAGTGACTGACGGGCTGTCCCAGACGGCATTGCTTTCCGAAAGGCTGGTCCCTCCGATTTCTTTCGATCCACACAGTTTTGATGATGACCCCTTGCGCTGGCCTGGGTTTACGCCCAACCCTCAACCCCATCCCAGCGGGATCGACCGCTTTGCGGAATTATGCCGTACTCAGCGATCAACTCCCTTGATTTGGCAGGGGACTCTTCCGGTCGTGTACTTCAGTGGCGCTGACTTTTATACACATGTGCTGGGGCCCAATGCCAATTCATGTATCAACGGAACCCCGAACTCAACCACACTGGACTATGACTCTTCCATGATCATTTTTTCACCGACAAGCCTCCATCGGGGCGGAATACATTTGTTGCTGTGTGATGGGTCTGTGAGATTCGTCAGTGATCACATCGACTTGAACATCTGGCAAGCCATTGGTTCTCGGAATGGCAATGAAGTTGTTGGAGAGTGGTAACCACCATTTTCGATCCAAGACATCCAAGGAGTGGAGCATGAAGCGTCAGTTCTGGATCGCCATTCTTCTGATGGGATCACTTTCCGCATGCGGGGCCCGCCCACCCGTGGAGAAGATCCCCGTTCAATCCGATCGAGTGATTTGTCAAGCCATTGCCTTTGATGGCGTACCGGTCGAAGCGAACAGCTTGCCTCCACTGAAGGCTGGATCGAAGGTTAAAGTCA
>JAYSVZ010000465.1:0-4599 GCA_043718305.1 Planctomycetota bacterium
GCCGTTCGGCTGCGAGGCATCGAGCAGGTAATCGACGGCCCGGCTGATGTTACGGCTGTACTTACCGCGGGTGGTGGTCGAGCCCTCGCAGGCCATCGACATCCCGCAGAGAGCTGTCATGGCGACGCGGTATTGTCCGCCGCTGGCTTCCCAATAGCCGTTGCGGCGTTGTTCGCGAGCGAGGAAGTCGAGGCCCCGCATCACGACTTCGTCGACTCTTTTCTTGCGGTCAACGGAGTCGGCCGTCATCCCCCTCGACGCGATCCCCAAGAGGACCGTGACCAGGGCGATGCCGGCCGTGATACGCCGTGCCGACAGATTCAGAACTGACATGCGGCTGACCTTCGTGAGGAAGGACTAGGCCGCAGCCGCACCCTTCATGAAGAGAACCTGTTCCTTGCGGACGATCTCCGGCGTCACAATGTAACGCTGGCCTGGCTCTTGCTCCGGAAGTTCGAACATCACCTCGAACATGACTTCTTCGATGACCGAACGCAAGCCGCGGGCTCCAGTATCCTTGATCCGCGCGATCCGGGCAATCTCCTTGAGTGCCGAATCGGTGAACTCCAACTCGGCATGCTCCATCTCGAACAGCTTCTGGTACTGCTTCACCAAGGCGTTGCGAGGTTCGGTCAGGACGCGGACTAGGTCGGCTTCATTCAGCTTGTTGAGCGAGCTGAGGAAGGGGAGCCGTCCAACGAGTTCGGGGATCATGCCGTACTCGATCACATCTTCGACACTGACGTGTTCGAGCATGTGCCGTCGGCGTTCGGTCTCGTCGACGACTTCCTGGCCGAAGCCCATCATCTTCTTGCCGAGCCGCTTGCTGATGATCTCTTCCAGACCCACAAACGTCCCGCCGCAGATGAACAGGATGTTGGTGGTGTCGATCTGAATGTACTGCTGCTCGGGGTGCTTGCGGCCCCCTTGCGGTGGCACATTCGAGACGGTCCCTTCGAGCATCTTCAGCAGTGACTGCTGGACGCCTTCACCCGACACATCGCGGGTGATCGAGACGTTGTGGCCCGTCTTGCCGATCTTGTCGATTTCGTCGATGAAGACGATCCCGCGTTGGGCCGATTCGATGTCGAAGTCGGAAGCGTGCAGCAATTTCAGCAGCAGGTTCTCGACATCTTCCCCGACGTAACCCGCTTCGGTCAGCGTGGTCGCATCGCCGATGGCGAAGGGCACCTGCAAGAACTTGGCGAGGGTTTTGGCGAGGAGCGTCTTCCCCGAGCCAGTCGGCCCGATGAGGAGAATGTTCGACTTCTCGACTTCCACTTCGCCGTTGTCCCCGGCTTCGAGGAGCGACAACCGCTTGTAGTGGTTGTGGACGGCGACCGCCAAACCGCGCTTGGTGCGGGTTTGACCGATCACATAACGGTCGAGGTGGTCGACGATCTCGCGAGGCGTCGGAATCTTCGTGAAGAGCCGCTTGGGATCTCCGCGCCGCTTCCGCTCCTGATCGAGGATCGAACTGCAAAGATCGATGCACTCGCCGCAGATGTAGACGTCGCTGGGGCCCTCAACAAGTGGCCCCACCTCGCGGTAGCTCTTTCCGCAAAAAGAACAGTTGGCGTTCTTCTTGCCGGTGGGAGTCTTTTTGCCGGAGGTAAATTCTTTCCCGGAGGTCATGGAGTTTCCTTCGAAAGTGTCGATGCGTCGGGGACGTGTCGCAAGAGTTCAGGCAAACGGAGCACGGGATCCATTCCCGAAGTCTCCGAACGCCACCCATTGGGCAACGTCCAAGTCACATCGCACTCCTCCGCAGCCGCCTCCCTGATTCGGCTTACGGAGATGGTTCTTCAGTCTCGTTGTCACGCGTCTTAAGTGGTGGTGTTGGTGGGTGAGGACCGGCAGTTTTGGCCGGAGTCGCCCGTGAGCTATCTCCAACCCCCATCTGCTGTTCCAGCCACCGCCGTTGAATGGATCGGAATTCTTCTCGCGTCACGTCACCCTCTGCCTCTGATTCGCTCAAGAGGCCGAGGAATTCGCTGTTGCGACCGGAATCCTCCTCATCTTCGCAAAACAGTGACCGAAGCTTGAGGACGATCCACGTCATAAAGGCCAATGCAATCGTCGCGCCAATGGCATAGCCCGCCAATGAGAATGTCTCATCGGGGGGTAAAACCTTCTCTGCCCCCAGTAAAGCCACCATGATTCCCCTTTCGTGGTCATTCGGCCCATTGGTCTGGTTGTATTATTTGACATGGAACACGGCCACTCAAGGACCAATTGACAATATTTGTGGAGCCATCCTGCCGGGGTCAACGAAAGCCGGGCGGCCCATCATTCGATGGGCCGCCCGGATTAGGCGAACGGTCAAACTGTCCGACCAGTGGCACGGGCGTCCCGCCCGTGCATTCCAGCCAACTCACAGGGGCGAGACGCCCCTGCCACGAAGGCGTTCACTGACCGCCGAATACGGACTGTGTTCAAGAGAGGTTCTGGCGTTCACAAACGTGTCTTTCCAAACCGCTCAAAGAATCGAGCGGGTGAGTTAGTTATAGAGTCCTTCGTCGACGGAGGCCTCCTCGTCCTCCCCTTCCAGAGAGGCACTCCATTGATTGAAGGCTTCAAACAGGTCGGATGAGACGGTCACGGCATTCGTGTCCCAGGTCACCTCGATCTTGAAACGGACCTCGCCGAGGGCAGCGCGAATCTCGCGCACGACTCCGATCGGGGCGATCAGCGTTTGGGCGGGGAGGGACGGGTCTTCTCGAAACTCGAGGCCGAAAGAGTCGGGCGTCGGCATGGGGCGATCCTTCCTTGAGGAAATGTGTCACGTGGCACAGGGAAATCTTCATCTGGAAGTGCGACTCTCGCAACACAGCTTCAGCCTTTCTACTGGGTTTCATTCCGAATCCCCCCGCGTATGTCGGTCACCACGTCTGGGGGCGTGGCGTCGTCTGCGAGCAATTGGAGACTTGGGAAGTTTGACGCGACTTTACTGTCTACGGGATGACATCGCGATTCCAGATTGCATCGTTGGACACTCCTGAGTGATTCCGTTTCTCGACATTTCGTAAACCGGCCCCAGCTGCCAGCTCTGCCAACGTGTGCGAGGGCCGACGCATGAGCGAGAGCGAGCACTGACAGAGCTTGATGGCCCAGCCTCCTTCGAGAGGAGGTCTTCCGGATTGTACGGCTCGTCCGCCACAGCGGAAGTTCCCGCTTCAGGAGTGCCCCGTTCTTCCGCCCCGAAGGGGCACCGACATACCAGCCCGGGGCAACGCCCTGGGACTTGAGTCCGCTTGCCCGGCAAGCCCTGAAAGGGCGGCACATCGCAAGGCCCAGCTCTGTTTCGCCCTTTCAGGGCTGAGTGTGTTTGAATCAACCAACCTGGGGCGGCGCTCCCGCTGGTCGCTCTGCCCCAGGCTGGTTTGTGGCTGCCCCTTCGGGGCGGAAGAGGGGAGCTGAGTGACGATTGCGTCGGGTGATGCGTTATTTCCGCTGTGGCGGGCTAGTCGATCACGTTCAAGAGACGCTCGTCCTCGCTCACGCAGCGGCGTCACGAATGCATTGCAAAATGCCAATGGCGAAGAGCAACCGCACACAGAGAACCTCAGTGGGGCTCAACGATCCGCTCGAGCTCCGTCCGGTCCTTGGTATCCAGCACCTTGTCCGTGTGACCCGCTTGGCGGTTCAGATTGTCCAGCTCGATGGCTCGCAGAGCTTCTGCACGGGCCGCTGTATGAAGGGAGGTCTGATCAAGCGAACGGGCCAACTTCGCTCGCAGGCGGGCCGCGTTCGGGTAGCGATCGACCGCTTGGCGATACCATCCCGTGGCTTGCTTGACGCGAGCGTCAGCCCCTTCACCGCATTGCGAGTAGAGATCCCCCATCAATTCGTAGGGCAGCGGGTTCTCGGGCTGGCGGCGGATCGCCTCGCGGCCGGCTTCGGCAGCCGCTTCGACCTCGCGGTCGCTTCGGCCTTCGACCGCCTCGACCGTGCGGATCTGGAGGAGTAGCAACCAGGGAGCGGGCTGGAGCGGGTCCGCCTCCGCAGCAGCGATGAGGCTCCGTTCCGCGCGGCTGCGGTCGCCGGAGGTGAAGAGGGCCTCTTCGGCGTGCGAAAGTTGAGCTAGGCAGATCGCATTCGGAAGGAGCGATGTCCGCAGGCAGACAAACGCCAGAACGAGCAGTCCTCCGGCCAAGGCCGGCTGGGCCAGATGCGACAGTGGAATCGATCCCACCCGCACAACTCCGACATCTCCTCCCAACGGCTTCGTCACGACACCTGCCAGCAGCAGCAGCCACAACTGGCTGATGACCGGCATCGCCATGCCGCCCGCCGCACACAAATGGATCGTCAGCGCCAGCCATGCTCCCCAGAGGGCGACCATCCGCGGACGCTGCGAGAGATTCGCCAGCCACCCTCCGAGGAAGGCACTGGCCATCGCGATCCCCCCTAAACGCCACTCGAGATCGGAGCCAAACGCCATCTGCTGAATCAGGACTAGGGCGGGTCCAATGCCCGCTGCCCAGACCGCCTCGGACCAGCGAATCAACGGCAGCGGGGATTCTTTGGTCTGCGGGTCGGCCTCAGTGATGGCGACTCGCCAGCCGCCCCGAATGCCCCAGATGATGAGGGCCACCA
>JAYSVZ010000466.1:0-4596 GCA_043718305.1 Planctomycetota bacterium
GCATCGAGCGGGACCGGGCAAAGGGCCTCCAGAGGTGTTCCGCGAAACTCTTTCGGATTGTGTCGCTCCCCACCGATTAGAATCAGGCCGCCCCCTTTCTCGGAAACAAAGTCGCGGAGATGCGTGAGTGACTGCGGGTTAATCTGGTCCAGGTCAACATCTCCCCAGATCACGACATCGAATTCATCCAGATCGCTCGCTCGCGGTGGGAACCCCGCCAGTGCCGTCCGGTCCTCCCTGAGAAAGTCGACATCCGAATCTTGCAGGACGGTCCGCAGTTCGACCATCTCGTCCCGTTCGAGCAACGGCTTGAGATGTCGAAACTCCCAGCGGGGGGTTCGCTCCACGAGCAACACGCGAATCTTCGTTCGCCGCACACTGACCGTGGTGGTCAGCCGGTTATTCTCCAGCGTCGACTCGCCAGCGACCGGCGTGAGTTCAATTTCAAAGGTGTGGTCCCCTTCCTCGGTCGGCGTTGTGAGCAGTTCCAACGAGAACGGGCTCGTCGTCGGTAGGATCTCCGTGGTCGCCAACACCCGCGTGTCCCCCGCCTTTCGCAAGGTGGCTTGCACCTTCTCTCCGGCTAAGCCCCAACTCCGTCCGCGCACCGTAAAGACCACCGGATCGCCCAGGATCGCCACCCGCTCGACCAGCAAATCGGTCAGCTCCAAATCGCGATCGGGATCGGCACTCCCCATCCCCACGGTCAACAGGGGGATCGAAAGCTCCCGAGCGGTCTGAGCTGCATTGGTGGTGAGTTCGCTCGTCGAACGGCTAGCGATCCCATCGGTGAAGACGACGATGGCCGCCGGGGTCGCGCCGCGGAATTCCTCGAAGACCTGTTCCAGGCAATACGCGGGCCGCGTCTCAAGCCCCAGCGGGCGGAGGCTGCGAAGGGCCTGCTCGAGTGCCGCCGGTTCGGCCACGGCATCATCGACCAGCGGTGAAAGTGTCTCGTCAAAAGCATAGAGCTTCAGCCGATACCGCTCGGGCCATTGGGCAAGCAGCGGCGAACGCGGGTCGAGGAGCACCGCCTTGGCGACTTCCAACCGCTGGGGTTCGGTCAGCTTGGCGGCCTGCACTCGTCGCCGGGCGGCGTCAGCCAACGTCCGATCGAGATACTGATCGGCAATCCCCATGCTCGCCGAGGTGTCGACCAGCACCACGAGATACGGAAGCCCCGTCTTCTGAATCGACAGAGACGCCCCCGAAATCATCACCAGCAACACCAATAGCGTCACCAACCGCAGCCCGATCAAACCCCATCGCACCCGTGAAGCCAATCGAGTCGCCTCAATGCGGTAAATGGCCGCCACCGCCAAACCGGCGATCACCCCAACCCCGATCAACCCCCGCGAGACAGCCCCATTGGCCCCCTCGCCAAACACCAATGAAAACGAATTCCCCTGTCCCGCCTGTGCAGCGGGGATGGCGAAGTACCACTCTACAATTCGGCGAAGGGCTTCCATGAACGGTACAATGCGGGCCAAGTGTCGTTGAGAACTCGATCTTACTGAACCAGGGGCAGCAAGGCGATGTATCGGTTGGGCTGCACTCCCGTTGGTTGCGACCCCGTGCTGCGGAGGATCTCCCCCCAACAAAAAACCCCCGGTGTGTGGCCGGGGGTTTCTGGGTTCCTGGAAGCGGTAGAATTCTTACGAATTCTGCTACGTGGTGGGCACCGAGTTGATCGTCTTCAGCACGCGGCTGACGATCTTGTACGGATCACCAGCGGAGTTCGGACGGCGGTCTTCCAGGTAACCCCGGTAGGCGTCGTTCTTGACGAAGGCGTGCGGGATGCGGATCGAAGCTCCGCGGTTGGCGACGCCGTAGTTGAACTTGTCGATCGACTGGGTCTCGTGCAGACCGGTCAACCGCATGTGGTTGTCTGGGCCGTACGCGGCGATGTGCTCTTCCTTGTACTTATCGAAGGCGGCCATCAGCTTCTCGAAGTAGGGCTTGCCGCCCTTGTCCCGCATGTGCGCGGTCGAGAAGTTGCAGTGCATGCCGGAGCCGTTCCAGTCGACTTCCATGCCGAGGGGCTTGCAGTGGAAGTTGACATCGACGCCGTACTTTTCGCACTGGCGAAGGAGCAGGTAGCGGCCCATCCACATGTCGTCGCCGATCTTCTTCGATCCCTTGGCGAAGATCTGGAATTCCCACTGTCCCTTGGCGACTTCGGCGTTGATCCCTTCGAGGTTGATCCCCGCGTCCAGACAGATGTCGATGTGTTCTTCGACAATCTGGCGAGCCAGATCACCGACATTGTTGTAGCCGATGCCGGTGTAGTACGGGCCCTGTGGAGCCGGGTAGCCTTCGGACGGGAAGCCCAGCGGCCGGCCGTCCTGGTACAGGAAGTATTCTTGCTCCAGGCCAATCCACAGGTCTTCCGACTCGCCGACCGTGGCCCGGAAGTTCGTGACGTGCGGGGTCAGGTCCGGCATCATGACTTCGCACATCACCAGGAAGCCATTCTTCCGGGTGCTGTCCGGGTAGAACGCGACGGGCTTCAGCACGCAGTCGGAGCTGCGGCCTTCGGCCTGGCGGGTGGAGCTGCCGTCGAAGCCCCACAGGTCGAGGTCAGCCAGCGACTGCGGGGCCTTGTCGACGATCTTGGTCTTGCTGCGGAGGTTCGGCTCGGGGGTGTACCCGTCCAACCAGACGTACTCCAACTTGTACTTCGACGACGAACTCATCAGTCTCTCCAGAACTTTCGCGAGGCGAGGCGTCTGCATGCTTTCCGGGAGGCGGGGACGATCCCCACCGGTTGCCGAAGTCGAGCGCTCCACCGAACAGCCGGGTCACTTTTATGATGCCCCAGAGACGGTCCGTCAACTCATGCCGACCAATTTTGAGTGAGCCCCATGCCCAACTCTTGAGCAGACCTGCCCAACAGTCCCGCAGTCACTTCGAGAGAACTCGACGAAAACCGCAAGAATTGCCTGTTCAGGCGGGGTCTGCTGCATTCGGAGGCGGGATTTGGCAAACTGCGTGCCGAGAATGCGAAGGAATCCCATAAACTTCTCAATCTCGTCCACTTTAGGATGCCATTCAATGAGTCGTCATCCATTGATCTTCTTACCGCAGAGTTTGATAATCCGCATCGGGGCTGGAACTCCGTGAGTGTAATCCACGATGCATTGTGTTGGCTGCACACACGAAAATGCAGCCTTCCCGCCAATGCATTTGTCCTTCAATTGGAAGCCACTGGCGTAATCGCAAGGCATGTTGTTAAAGCTATGAACAATCCCGTAGTCAATCGAAGGGGATGTCGGAAAGAGACTGTCATGAACATCGCAGTCGCCCGGAGTCCCCACATCGAGCAAACCACACGTTGCTTCGTTGAAGACACGAACTCCCGACGACGCCATTCTGGTCGGGTTGTCCGCATTCGTAGCACTTGCATGCAAACGTCGCAGACTGGCCAGTTGCTGGATCAGTCACAGTAATGTCATTTCCACCATTTAATTCATGACACATCCTCACCTGATTTAATGGCCCAGCGCCAGGATGCAGCCTGATGAACTCCTTCAATGCCCTGCACTCAGCATTGTGCGACAGTCCGTGAGCGCACTCCATTCCTCCAATTAAATCCAAGGAGCTGCTCGTTGGGGAGCATGGACAATCAGGAATCGCCGTCTGAGCGATCGACTGCTGCCAATTGACAGCTTGGAACAACATGCACATGACCAAGAGGGAACCCACAAACCACTTCATGTCAATTCTCCGAAGAGGGGGAAGGACTCGGGCGCGATCGTTTACGCCACAGGTACATCATGAATCCGGCGACCGCCGCCAAATTCAGCGTGAACAGCCAGAAGCGACTGCTTGAGCTTTGAGGGGGCTTGACCCCGGCCCGCGCGGGAAGCTTCGCCTTGCCATGGGTCATGTCGACAAAAGCTGCATTCGTCGGTACTTCTTTGATGCTTGAACTTTCTTGAAATTCTTCTGCCGTGAGCTCAGCAGTCATCGAAGTCAGCATAGTAGTGAACCCGTCGTCAATCTCAGTTCTGCGGAATTCGTGCCCATCTACTGCCTGAAATGGAAGTTCGCGAACAAAGTTTCCTTTGTCCGCAACAGCATCCTTTCCGACGGAATACTGTCCTGTCGTGGTGACCGTGTGAATCACTAAGTCATTAGAGAGCGTTTCCTTCATGTAAATCAAGGAACGCACGACATCCGTTGAATCGATCTCCGCATGAAACTTCCCGCGCCCTGTCAATGGAAGGTTCAGCATTCCCACACATTCCGTCAGTCCGTTCCCAAGTTCCTTCTCTGAAACATCTTCTCCCGCGACGATGTAGCGTGTTAGTCCGAACCCACAACACCATTCTAAAATGTTCCGTCTGAAATTCATCACACCGTGGTCCTGCACAACGGTATATGTTGAAGAAGCGGGGTCGGTGAGGACTTCTTCAAATCCAGTCGCATTTGTGAAACGAATTTCGGTAGGTAATCGAGGGAAGGCGAACGGCAAGTGATCTTGCGGGAGAGTCCGACGGTGGACGTGCATTAGTTTATCGAGAGCTGCTATCTCCAATGCGAATCGGAACGACGCATCGGTGTACCCGTCATCGTCGCATGGAGGCAATGGCT
>JAYSVZ010000467.1:0-4585 GCA_043718305.1 Planctomycetota bacterium
CCGAAAGGAACCATTTTCGAGACCGTTCCGCTTCTCGTCTGCAAGCAGGAAGACATCATCGGCTCGACCCTGATGGATTATGTCTACGCCTGGACCAGCTCTTCGGTGGCCCTCGCCCTGGGGTACGGATCACTCTACAACCACAGCTTCAAGCCGAACGCCCGCTACGACGATCTGGCCCAGCAACGGAAGTCCTTCACGTCCCTGCGCGACATCCCAGCTGGCGAAGAGATTACGATCAATTACAACGGAGATCCGAAAAGCCGGAAAAGCGTTGGATTCGACGTGATGGACTGACGGGCCGGGGTCGCGACCAACGGGAGCGCAGTAGTGCGACCCGGTGCGATCCTTGGGCTGTTTGACCCTTTTCGAGTGCGTGAGGCATCAGTGCTTTGTCGGATCGGCCGGGGTGATTTGCTGCGATAGATACTCGACCAAGTCGCGGAGATCGCGTTTGGTCAGGCCCTTGGTGACATCTTCCGGCATTCCCGATTTGCCTCGGGCGCGGTCTTCGATCTTCTTCGTCGGCACGGAGATGATCTCACCGGTCGAGGTCATCAGCTTGACCGTTTCCGCAGTCTCCTCTCGTAGCACGCCGGTGTAGATCAGGCCATCATCAGTCACGAGCACGACGGTGTCGAACCCCTTGGCGATCTTAGCATTGGGGAGCAGAATCGACTCTAAGAGTTCCCGCCGAGGCTTGGCTTGGCTCATCTCAGTCAGGCCAACCGCCGACAGGTCTGGTCCCGCAGTGCCGCCCTGGTCGCCGACCTTATGACAGCGGCGGCACGAGGCGGCGGCGTTGCCGAAAAAGACCTCGCGACCGCGCTGGTCGTCGCCTCCGGAGAGGCACTCGCGGTGGGCCGCGAGAACATCCGCCGGGGGACGAGCCGCCAAGTAACGGGCGAGTGGTGGGCCGAGGAGTTTCGAAGAGCGAGCCTCGACGGCCTCCATGAGGTCGAGTTCCACTTCGGGAGCCAGTTGTCCCGCGACGAGACGTTGCAACTGAGTGGCCAGCACCGCTTCGGCGGCGTCCGAGGGGAGTCCACCTAGCACGCGGACCGCCGACTGCTGCTCGGCGGGCGTCCCTGTTCCCAGGACTGTGGCGAACTCTTTCACAGCCCGATCCGGATCGCTGTCGGCGAGGAGGCGGCGGGACTCGGAACGGATCGCGGCATCGGTGTCCTTCAGCCCCTGGTCGACAGCCGACGGTAGCTCTCCACTCTTCAAGACGCCGAGCGCCTTGAGGCTTTCGACGCGGACCTTGGAGGGTTGCTGGGGATCGCCCAGGAGCTTGGCCAGTTCGGGGCCGACTTCGGTGATGCCGTACTTGGCGGCGAGTTTGACGCCATCGGTTCGAACGGCAGCGGGACCCGCGAGAAGCGAACCCAAGGCCGATTGGACCGCTGGCCGGGCCAGCGCTGAGTCGCGAATGGCGAGGGCCCGATGCTCATTCGTCACGCGGTCGAGGACCGGCGGTTGAGCCCACTCCATCAGCTCCGCGATCGCTTCGAGACGGAGGACTTCAGAGACCCGATCGGAGGCGGCGAGCTTGGCGATTCGCTCTGCCCCCGCGACCTGGCCGAGGCGGTAGTTGGCGTTCAGCACTCGGCGGAGCAGGGCTTCCGAATCGTGCGGCTGGTCGGCCAGCTTGGCCAACGCGGGCAGGGCCTCTGCGATCGGCAGATCATGAATGGCCCGCGCCGCCTCAACCACGATGTCGAGGTCTCCATCGGACAGAAACTGTGCGATCTCTGGATCATGCCACCGCCGCATGGCGAGGACCACCCCGAGCCGGACCGAGCGAGAACCGTGCGTCGCCAGCGCCTTCACAGCGGCATGGTCCCCCGCTCCGGTCAGCCCCATCACAGCGGCGTGACGGAGCATCGGGTCATTGTCCTGGTTCTTAGCGAGCAGGTCGGCGAGCGCTGCGACAGCAGTGTTCGATTGCAGATGACCCAGCGCGATCGCAGCGAAGAACTGCTCGCGAGCTGTGCCCGTCTGGACCATTGCGACGAGGGGTGACTCCGCCTCCTTGAGCTTCAGTTCGCCCGCGACCTTGGCGGCCTGGGCACGGACCTCGGCGTCTTTGGCGGAGAGGCCCGTCACGATCCCGGGTGTCACGACCTTGCCCGCACGCCCCAGTTGCCACATGGCCCAGAGGGCATGAATCTGGGCGAGTTGCGATTGCTCAGTATTCAGTGTCTGGAGCAGCGTGCCGAATTCATCCCGCTTCGCCAGTTCGAACTGAGCAAGTTGCCTGACGCGGCGGTCGGCATGTCCCAGGAGCTGGGCCACCTCGGGAGTCGATTTCGGGGTGAGACCCTCGGTCATGAGCTTGGCCACTTGCTGCGTCGATTCCCCTGCCGACGCTTTGTCTTTAAACGTATAGAGCCGCCCCTTGTTCGCCCCGTTCCAGCCGTCGACCCAGTCGCTGACCATCATCCGGCCATCGGGGGTGAAGTCGACATCGGTCGCCAGAATGTGTTCGAGATACCAGTGCGAATCGACCAGCTTGAAGCTCGCTCCGTTTGGCTCGACCGCGAACGAGCGGATGCCGCTGTTGGCGGGCTGGCCTCGGAAGTCGGCCATGAAGAAATGCCCCTTGTACCGCTCGGGGAGGCCGGTGCCGGGGTAGTAGACCAGACCCGAGGGCCCATCGCCGAGATTGATAATCGGCGCGATGCTATAGGCTGGTTGGACCGCTGTCGTCGCCGCATCTTCGCGATACGGATGCCAAATGTGCTCGCGGTTCCACGGCCCGCGATTGTCGGCGTACTGGTAGTACATCCGCCAGCCGGTGTCGCCGCCCTCGACGACATACACCCAGCGGGCCTTGTCCCCGCCATCCGAGTTGTTGTCGCCGGTGAAGAGATTGCCGAAGTCGTCGAACGCCAGCTCCTGCGGATTGCGCAGACCGACCGCGAATTCTTCGAGGTGGCTTCCATCCAGATCACAGCGGAACACCGCTCCCGTCTCCGGGTGGTGCAGGAGTTTTCCCTCCTTGTTCGTGACGTGATAACCGCGATCGCCGATGCTGAAGTAGACCCGGCCATCTGGCCCCAATTGAAGCCCGTGCATGTCGTGCCCGCGAAAGGCGACTCGCACGCCGAACCCATCGGCCAGAGCTTCCTTCGAGTCAGCCTTCCCATCGCCGCTGGAATCGCGCAGCTTCCAGAGCTTGGGAATGCAGGTGTAGAACACATCTCCGTTGTGGATCAGCACGCCCGCCCCGGTGCCATCGGCGATGTCGTTGAATCCATCGGCAAAGATCGTCGCCGTGTCGGCCACGCCATCGCCGTTCGTGTCCTCAATCAACCGCAGCCGGTCCTGCTCCTTCGTGTATTCGTCGGCCTTGTCACCGAGGTGCTTGCGGAACATCGCCACCCGCTCGTCGACGGTCTGAAGCGACAGATCGTCCAGCAGCCAGTTCATGTGGCTGCGGTTGTCCTCGACTCCTTTCTGCTGGCGAAAGGTCTCGCAGACGTAGACCTTGCCGGTGTTGTCGATGCCGAACACGACGGGGTTCGCGAGCAACGGCTCGGCGGCAAAGAGCTTGACCTCGACGCCGTCGGGCACCTTGAACCCGCCAATCGCGAGTTGTCCCTCATCGGAAGCGGCCGCAATCGGCGGGGCATATTCATCCGCCGCCGGGGCTGCCGCCGAGAAAGCGAGACTCCACGAGACCAACGCCCAACACGAACAGAGACGCATCTTCATCACTCACGGTTTCTGAACGAACATGAAGCCAAGTACACCACTGTAAGGCGCGAGGGCATCCTGCGGCAACGGAACAGCGTGCGGGTCCGAATCGGGCTCCCCTTTCCCGGGGAGGGGCTGCTCGTGCGATCGAAATCCGAGTGCGCTCCCGCTGGTCGTGGCCCCGAGACTATGCACTGAATCCCCCTGTCGGGTAAAGAGTGCTTCAGACCATCACCACGAGGAAATCCGGGCGACCGCCGTCTTGAGTTGATGCGACGATTGCTCCGTGCGGGACTGGCGACTCGTCTACGTCGAAAGGAAATCTCCTCATGAATCCACTCGTATCGCATCTGGTCAGCGGACGCATTCTGTTGACGGGGCTGGGATTCGTGGTCCTTCTGGTGATCGGCTTGGAATGGACCACGCGATCCGCGGGGCGACGGTTACTGGTCATGGCAACCTGGTTTGCAGCGGCCTTGGCACTGAGTACCGCCGCTGTGACGTGGTACTGCGTGGGAGGTCTTGCTGGCTGCCTGCTGCTTTGGAACTACAGCCTGCGATTTGAGGCGAAGGATACTCGGCAACGCTTGGCCGCTGATGCCTTGATCCTGTACTGCCTCGGGGTGATGGTTCACGAGATGCAATGGTATCGAACTGCATTTGCATCACCTGTGATCTCCCGGAGGGTGCTTGTGCTCGGAGACTCGCTCTCGGCGGGGATGGGTGAGGGGGAGGGCGTACCCTGGCCCAGGCAATTGGAAGAACTCGCTGCGATTCCGGTGATGAATCTGTCACAAGCCGGAGCCACTTCCCAAGACGGCGCGGCGATGGCGCGTCTGGCGCTGCAATTCCCTGGGCTGGTCGTGGTGGAGCTGGGGGGTAA
>JAYSVZ010000468.1:0-15002 GCA_043718305.1 Planctomycetota bacterium
GTCGGGGCCGCCCTGCTCTCACGGGCCGATGTCGACCGCATCGATGCCGCCGCCCGCCAGGCGGGGATGGTGCCGCTGGAGGTATGTGCTCATGACCGAGTGGCTGCGGGCGAGACATCGCCGACGGAGGTGCTTCGCGTGCTGGGGATCTCGAATCACCGAGCATGAGTGCGGGTGAGCGGTTGGCTTGACCAGTGGGATCGGCTTCCAGCTTGTCCGTTTCGTGGTTCGCCCCAGGATCGGAGCCCGCCTCACTATGGCCCCAGTCCTTACTCCCCAGCGGAGATCCCTCTAGACTCTTTTCGGCGGAGAGATCACGATTCCGTTCTTCTGGCCGAGAGAAAGTCCACAACACAAGGTCCAACATGCCCGTTGCCGTTCGACTCTACGGCCAGTTCCGAATCGATGATTCGCAATATGTGCTGTTGCTAGCCTCACTGGCGATCCCGGTCTGGCTATCGATTCGCAGCGGAAAACTTCGAGTGGGAACAGTGCTGATCGCTGCTGGTCTTCTGATCAACTTTTCCTGCATCGTGTTTCAAGTCGTCACTGAAAAGTCCGCGAATTTCCCCGCAATGATCGTCTGCCGATCGTTTTTTCAGTGGATGAGAATATTATCTGAACTCATGGCCGTGTCTGGAGCGGTACACCTCTTTGTGGAATGGAAGCGACTCCAGGCTCGCGCACAACAGGTCTGGCCAGCGTTCTCTCGCAAATGGCTCCAGGTTCAGCTTTCGACCAAATTGGATCGTCAGTCCCCCGAACTTGCAGCCACTCCTCAGTCTCTGCCGTTATCAGAGATCGAGCAGGATATGTCTCCCGAGGCCCGAGCGCTTTTCGAAACAATGTGGGAGCTGTTCGCCGAACAACGTGCGGAATCGCTTCGACAAGAACAGCAGAATTCCGAACGGATTCAGGCTCTCGAAACCACGATCACACAGTTGCAACGTGAACCTCAAACATCCCTGGGAGATCATCCTGTTTGAACCATACATGCTGTTTCACTGGTTTCCCGTCTCAGGGGCGAGCCTCCTGTTCATGGTTCTCGACTTCTTCGCCGCAGTCTGGTTCTTTCGCCAAAGATCGACGGCCCGCTGGGAGGCTTGGCTATTCTCGATCAGCTTTGGAATCCGATTCTGGACCAGGCTGGGGATGACGATCTGTTGTGGATGGCTCAACTCGGGTGCCACCGGTGCCACCTCTCATGACGAATTCAATTTGATCTTTCGGCTCTCCCCGTTTCTCCCCCTTGTGGCCCTCGGAGTCGAGGTGTACGGGCTCTCATTGATGCTTCAGCGGATCGATCGACTCGAACAACAATTGGACAGCAGTTCTCAGCCTTAGATCGGATTCCACTCCATGATCTGAAGTCGAGCGAATTGCATGGCCACTTGCCAGCGAAGGGCAGATCGATGACGACCCAGGAACTGATGCGGATCATCGAACCTCCGCGAAGCTGTTCCTACCTCCCGGAGCAGACTGCCTCGCTGGAGTACCGCTTACTCGTTGGGATTACCGATATCGAATACGAGGGGCTGCTCGAGCGGGGGTGGCGGCGTTTCGGGAGGCAGTTCTTTCGGCCAGCTTGTCCCACGTGCCGCCAGTGCGTGGGGATCCGTGTGGACATCACAGCCTTCGAGGCCGACAAGAGCCAGCGGCGGTGCCTGACGCGGAATGTTGAGATTCGTGTCGAGTTAGCGCGGCCCACTGTCACACGCCGCCATCTGGAACTTTACAACGCTTATCACGCCGCCATGCAAGTCGAAAAGGGGTGGCGGGAACGCGCCCTCGATCGCCACGAGTACGCCAAGAGCTTCCTCGAAGGGCGCTGGCCGTTTGCCCACGAGATGCGCTACTTCCGGGGCGATGAGATGGTGGGGATCGGACTGGTCGACATCGTCCCGATGGGCGTGTCGAGCCTCTACTTCTATCACGCCCCCGAGTGGCGCCCCGACAGCCCGGGGACATTTTCACTGCTGCAGGAGATCGCTCTGGCGAAGTCGCTGGGCAAGCAGTGGGGCTACCTGGGTTACTGGATCGCCGCGAACCGCTCGATGGCCTACAAGGCGGGCTTTCGCCCCCACGAGTTGCTGCGAACGTTCGTCGCCGATGCCGATGAACCGGAGTGGCAGCCGCCGCCGAGTCGTTGATGGTACCTGATAACATACGCTCATCCACAGGGGACAAACGCTTACCTCGCATGCGATTCATAGATCCGGGCGATATCCGCCCCGGTCACCACGATCTCGCGGATAAAGCCGGTGTGGGAGCGTTCGTAGCTGACTTGGGCAGCGAGTTGCGGCTGGGCGTGAACTGCATGGGAGACCCACTTTTCGTCGTCGGCAGAAAGCCCGATGACGTCAGCGGCAAACTGCGTCCGTGTCTCCATCACGAGGGAGTCGATGCGACGTTCAAACTTGTTGTAGTCCGCCATGAGGGAGACAGCCTTGTAAGGAGTGAGCCAACGCCATGCGACAGTGTCCAGTCCGGGACAGTATAGGGCGTGTGAATTCGCAGACCAACTCATCCACATTCGCATCGCAACGGCCAACGAAAAACCCCGGCCATGGGACCGGGGTTTGTTCGAGATCATTGCACGGAACAACTCAGCCTTCCGCAGCAGCCGGTTCGACAGCTTCGCCTTCGGCGGGAGCTGCTTCGGACGGCTTGACGCGCTCTTTCGGAGGAGGAGCGGGAGCCGCAGCCCTGCCTTCACCCCAGCGGTTGTTCTTCACCTTGTCCATCAGGACCGCGACCTTGTCGCTCGGCTGGGCACCGACTGAAAGCCAGTAGTCGATGCGGTCCATCTTGAGGGTGACGCGCTTGGCCTTGTCCTTGACCATGGGGTCATAGGTGCCGACCTCTTCGATCGCTTCGGCGTCACGAGCCTTGCGCTGATCGATGATGCAGATGCGGAAAAATGGACGGTGGGTCCGGCCCATTCTCTTCATTCGAATTCGAACTGTCACACGAATCTCCCGACGGTATCCTCGATCCGAGGCACCGAACCCCGACGCGGAACTGACCCCATGTTCGATTAACGCTTCTTGTTGCGTTTTTTCGATTCCTTGGCCTGCTTCCGTTCCTTCTTCTTCTGGTCGCGGATTTCGTCTCGCAAGACGGGGCCCCGCACCGACCGCTGCTTCTCCAGCCCCATCTGTGCTCCGGGTTGGAGCATCGACTGCTGAAGACCGCCCATCGACCGCATCTTGTCGACCATCGACATGCCGGCCATTTGCTTCATCATCCCAGACATCGTCTTGAACTGTTTGAGCAGTTCGCTGATCTCGACGGGGTCTGTGCCGCTGCCGGAGGCGATCCGGTTGCGGCGCGAACGGTCAATTTTGTCAGGATTTCGGCGTTCGTCAAGCGTCATCGACCGAATCATCGCCTCGACACGCTTCAAATCCTGATCCGGGTCCATCCCATCGAACTGATCGAGCGCCGCAGCCACCTGCCCCATTCCGGGGATCATTTTCAGCAGACTCTTCATGGAGCCCAGCTTTTTCATTTGCTGCATCGAGGCCAAGAAGTCATCCAGCGAGAACTTCCCTTGCAGCATCCGCTCCTGCTGCCGCTCGATTTCCTGAGCATCGAGCTTGTCCTGGGCCATTTCCAGGAGTGTCGCCACATCCCCTTGCCCCAGAATACGTTGGGCCATTCGGTCGGGGTGGAACGGCTGGAGTTTGTCGAGTTGCTCTCCGGTTCCAATAAATTTAATCGGGACGCCGGTGACGGCCTTGACCGAAAGGGCTGCCCCGCCGCGGGTGTCACCGTCGAGCTTGGTCAGAATGACGCCATCGAGCTCCAACGCGTCGTTAAACGCCTTGGCACTCTTGACCGCATCCTGCCCCGTCATCGCATCGCACACCAGGAAAGCCTGGTGCGGCATCAGCTTGTTGTCGATCTCGATCAGCTCTTTCATCAGAGCGTCGTCGATGTGCAATCGGCCCGCCGTGTCGAGGATCAGGATGTTGCAACCCTGCTTCTCCGCAGCCTTGCGACCGTTTTGGCAGACCTTGACCGGGGTGGAGTTCGCCGGGTCTTCCGAATAAACCGGCACGCCGACCTGCTCGCCGATCACGCGGAGCTGCTCGATGGCGGCGGGTCGCTGAAGGTCAGCGGCGACCAACATCGGCTTGGCCCCCTGCTCCTTGAGCATTTTGGCGAGTTTGCCGCAGGTGGTGGTTTTTCCCGACCCCTGGAGCCCGCACATCATTAAGACGGTCAGTTCACCCCGCCGCATTTCGATGGAGTGATCCACCGGCCCCATCAGATTGATGAGTTCCTGGAACACGATCGAGATGATCTGTTCCGTCGGGTTGAGCGACTTAATGACCTTTTCGCCGACCGCTTCTTCGGTAACCTTGGCACAAAAATCGCGCGCGACATCGTAATTGACATCCGCTTCGAGCAGCGACTGCCGGACCTTTTGCATCCCGTCCCGAATGTTGCTTTCGGTCAGTTTGCCACGAAACATGCTCCCGAGCGACTCGGTGAGTGACTTGGTCAGGCCTTCAAGCATGGAACCGCCGCCTTGACTTCGGACCCGGTGAAACCGGTGGAAGTTTGTATTCTAGGCAGGAAGCCCAGCGTTGTCAGGGATGCGGGTGGGGGCATCCAACTCGTCCTCGTCCAGGCAGGCCGATTCCCACACCCAGCGAACCGGCGGCGTAACGCGACCGATCAATCCGGCGAGGGGGGCCACTCAATTCGGATCAGCCTTCGGCGGTGGCTCCTCCTGGTCATTCGATCCCATGCGAGTGGCGCTACGGCACTCATCCGCGGTACTTTCCCACGATCCACCGCGAATCACCCGTGGGTAACGAGTGGTGGGTTTGCGGAAGACCTCCATGATTGAAAGCAGCTTCCCATTTTTCGCTGTGAGTTGAGCTTTGAGCGGGGTGTACCCTCCGGAGAACAGTTCGTCTTGGCACCATTCCGCCACATTGCCATGCATGTCGCACAGGCCGAAGGCGTTGGGCTTCCCCAGACCGACTTTTCGCGGCCCACCCTGTCCGCTGTTGGCTTTGAACCTGGCATGCTCGGTGAGTTTCTCCGGGTTGTCACCAAAGGAGAAGGCGGTCGTTGACCCGGCTCGGGCGGCATACTCCCATTCGGCTTCGGTCGGCAAACGATACTGCTGCCCCGTGATGCCGCTGAGCCACTTCGTGTATTGGCGGGCGGCATATTGCGTCATCGCTACGGCGGGCAGTTGCGGATCGTCCCCGAATTCGAACGTATAACGCGGCTCGTACAACTCCGTCGGGGCCGTGATCGCATCAATCTGGTTCTCGTCTGTGACGAGGCGAATCTTGGCCGACTCGAACTTCTTGAAGACTCTGTAGAGGGCCATGTACTCCTTGTACTCGGCCCAGCTGAGTTCGTTCTTGGCCATCCAGAAGGGGCGAGTCTTCACGAGGATCTGCGGCCCCTCATCAGCCAGACGCCCCGGCTCGCTGTCGGGACTTCCGAGCAGGAACTGGCCCCCCGGAATCGGGAGCATTTCAAATTCGATGGCGGTCCCAGGAATCACGGCTTTATAAGGGATCATGAACCCTCTTTCGGTCTCCACAAACGAACCGATAGCAGGTTTGTTTGCGACGAGACCCGGAGTGTCGCCTGCTACGAGTGGGGCGTACAGGCTCAGAATTGCCCAAAGACTTGACAAGAATCTCATCAAATGACCTCATGAATTGAATTTCACACGGTGTCCCGGATGACAACTTCTCAAATGCGAGCGACTTACCCGTCTGGACGTTCATGGCCCCGGCGGCATCCGTTCATCGATCCAAGGCTCGTCGACAAACCTTCGGAGCATCCAGCGCAGAGCGTGTTCCATTCGGGCCAGAATGCGGGCGCGCTCTTCAGTACTGATTTCGGAGGTGGTCCACTCCCACCCCAATGGTCCCAAGCGAACGGGCCATTGCTCGCGTTCCGCGAACTCCTGATTGATTCGATCGAGGCAGCGCATGGCCCAGACAATGCCGAATGTCTCACAGAAGTCGGCCCAGACTCGGTCGGGACCAGGCGGCAGAGGGCGCGCCGATCGGCTCACGACCTCTCCCATCAGGCATACTGCGATCAGGCCCAGGGCGCTACCTAACCGGATTCCGTCGGCATGCAGCATGACCCACGGCGGAGCGCTGGCGGCAAAAAGTGCCAGTCCTTGAATCACTGCCAGCGGGTAGATCAGCGCTGGGATCAGGAGCCGTGTCGATAGATAGTTGCCGCAGCCCATCACGAGGGCGAGCACGAAGCCAATCAGGGCGGGCGATTCGACCTGGAGCCGTCCGGGGCCGGAGAAGCTCCAAACCGTGAACGCGGGCCAGCCCAGGATGAACAGGAGCGGAACCAGCACAAACGCGTTCCACGCCCCACTCCCGGGACGCCGCGCCCCGAGAACCGCAATCGGCGGGATCACGGCAATCACAGCCGCCCAGTACCACAATTGGTCTTGCCACCCGTCCGAAAGGCCGCCCCAAAACGCAGATGCCGTCCAAGCCAGGGTGAATGCCGCCAAAGCGACCGCACTCCAGCCGATCGTGGTCGCCAGTGTGGTGTGCCGCAAGCTGCGCCACGCCTGATAAAGCGTCCAGCCACAGCGGACGAGTAGTGCGAGAATCAACCCGTTGAGAATCGCTGTCACCCCGGCCTCCGAATGTGGCTAGTCGATCGGCATAACGTGGGATAGGCTTCCAGCCTGTCTTTTTGGGCTGAATTTGACAGGCTAGAAGCCTATCCCACGGGAAGTGATCACCGACCGCTCGCCTTATGGTAATTATGGTACATGGTTTACGACGGAACGGCAGCATCACAAGTCGCGATCCTTTGGGCGAAGCGGGCCCCTTAAGCCGTAATTTGATCGACTGGTCGACCTTGCGCCCTGCATTCGTAACGACCGGCAAACTCTCGCAAATCGTTTCGTTGAACAATCCGCCCTGCAATATTCGCCGAATGACCTCAACATTCTGGGGTCGCCGGGGGTTGTTGCCGAAAAAGTTGGCAGGTGGACCCACACACTGTCGTAGCGAGTGGGGGCCGGTGCGAGGGAACCAATGATTGGTTCACTCTCAGGCTGCCCGCCGCGTCAAACCCCGGGTTTTTTGGAGAATTCAAGATGAAGTGGACGACTCTCACCGCCGCTTTGGTGCTGGCAGCTAGCGCGAGCGTTGCTCAGGCTGGCCTGTTCAAGCTCCACCGGCACACCTGCTGCGATTCGGCTCCGTCCTGTGCAGCACCTTGTGCTGACGCATGCGGTGCTGGTGCTGGCCCTAGCTGTGCTGCTCCTTGCGGCAATGGATGCGGTGCTGGTTGCGGCGCTGCCCCAACCTGTGCAGCTCCCGCTGCGGCTTGCTGTGCACCGGCTCCAGCCGACTGCTGTGCACCTTCGAACTGCTGCTCGAGCAAGAAGAAGTGCTGCAACTTCGGCAGCCTGCTGAAGAAGTGCCGCCTGCCGAAGATCCGCTGCCGCAAGAGCGACTGCTGTGCTCCTTCGGATTGCTGTGCTCCTAGCTGTGCCGCTCCGGCTGGCTGTGGAAATGGCAATGGCTGCGGTGCTGCTCCGACCTGTGCCGCTCCATGCGGTGCTGGTTGCGGCAACGGCTGCGGTGCTGGCCCAAGCTGTGCTGCTCCATGCGGCAACGGCTGCGGTGCAGGCCCAAGCTGTGCAGCTCCTTGCGGTGCTTGCAACTAACTCCACCGGTCACTTCGGTGACCAGTGAGTGAGTGAATCAGAGACGCTGGTCGATTCGTAAGGATCGACCAGCGTTTTTTCGTTTTGTATATTCTTCGAGCAGACTGGAATGACGCATTCGAGTCATTGAGGCGTGAGCCGCAAGGCGCTCGCCGCAGGTTCCGGCGGGCGGACGATGAGCAGAATAGGCTGGAAGCCTATCCCACGGTCAAGAGCCACGAACCTCCGAAGGCAATCTCTCCCCAGATCGCAACCTGCCCCCGCTCGCGGATCTCGAGAGCGTTCGTGGCCACTGACGCATCGGGGACGGCACTGATTTGGTTGAGCACGACTCCGGCGATGCCGAGCCCTCGACTCCGCACGGCCTCAATCGTCAATAGAGTCTGGTTAATGGTCCCCAGCCGATTCGGAGCGATGATAATGACCGGTAAGCCAATTCGCTCTGCCAGATCGGCGTTGAGCCAGTGCTTCGAGATCGGCGAGTAGAACCCGCCCGCCCCTTCGACCAGGACCATCTCGGCCCGCTCGGCGAGCCAATGATAGCCGCTCAGGAGCAGTTCCTCGTCGACCGCGCGCCCCTCAAGAGCGGCAGCTGCCGGGGGGCTCAGTGGGGCCAGAAACGTTTGAGGACAGATATGTTCTCGCGGGAAGGCGGCGTTCGTGGCCGCGTAAAGGGCTTCGACATCGGGCCACGTGGGCTTCGCGGAGCCGGAATACTCGGCCCCGGAACAGACCGGCTTATACGCGGCGGCTCTGAATTCTTGCGCCAGCAGACACGTCAAGACGGTCTTGCCAACCCCCGTATCGGTCCCCGTGATGAAATAACCTGTCCCTGCCATCAGTGGACCACTCCCAGTGGATCGAATGTTTGACCAGTTCTGATGAACGAGTGATTCTCTCCAGCCGCATTACATCCCAACGATCTCCGCCACTTGCCCGATATCGGTCAGCATCCGATCGGGACGATAATCCGGATGCTTCAGGTCGCTGGCCACGATCCGGGTACAGCTCGCGTCGACCACCATCAGCCCCGTCCGGAACCCCACCCGCTTGGCTTCCGAGAGATCGTCCGTCAAACGGTTGGTGAGGTAAAACACCTGCTCCGGGGCGATGCCGGCCTGGGAACAGCGGGTGGCGACGGTTTCGAACAGCGTCGGAGAAGGCTTGCGGACCTCGAGTTGGTACGACAAGCCCGAGAGGTCCGCAGAAAACAGTTGGGCCAGGTTCCCCTCCGCTCCCTGCCGCTTCATGGCATGCAGGAGTTGGGCCAGGCTGAACTGCTGCATGTCGTCGAGCAAGCCCTGCCGCATGCCGCCTTGCGAGAGACGCATCAGTGTCTGAGCGACACCCTCGAAGGCGACCGTCCCTTGCAGCATCGCATGGAAAAAGTAGGCCACCTTGGCCGAGAGTTCTTCAACGCCCCCATAGATGCCCCGGTCCCATTCGTACTCATTCCGCATCAACCGATCGATGAGCTTGGCCCAGACCGAGGCCGAATCGATCTCGGGGGTGTCTCCCTTGCGACGAGTGCCCGCCATGCGGTGGTCCTCGACCACGCCACGATACTGCTGAAGCATGTACTCCCAAGGCTGGCCCGGTTTGCGGGCCATGCTGTACCACATTTTGAATTCTTCGATCGTCTTTTGAAGAGCGATCTGCATCCGGAATTCTTGCGGATGATCGTGTAGGAGCTGTCCCGAATCGATGGCCAGGAGTGTGCCGTACAGGCTCCACAGTACGACGCGGATGTCCGGCAGGGGTTTGCAGGCGGGCGTCGCCTTGATCGGCTGTCGCCGGGGTGGCTTAGGAAAAATCAGGTCCGACCGACTGTCGAGAGAGTCGAGGTATTCGGAGAGTGACTTCGCCATGATGCGCTGAACGGCCCGGGTGAATCTGGAACCGGGATTGTAACAAGGAGTCATGCGGGAGCAGAACCGGACTGGGACGCAGCACCCCGTAGCCCCGATGCGTGAGCGACGGCGAGCGTAATCGCCGAATACCCTCCAAGCAAGCCGGGTCCAAGTGATCAAGGCCCGTCTGCGCTCGCCCTCGCTCATGCGTCGGGTGACGGCGGACTAGCGATCAAGGCCTGCGCACGGCGACTACGTCGCCGAATACAACAACCGGTCGCAGGTCGAGCAAAACGTGGGAGCCCCCCCCTCGACCTGGACCCGCAATTGCGGCGTGAGACTCACGTGGCAATTGCCACACATTCCATTGTCGATCGCCGCCAGCGAATCGGCGCCATAAGCATCCACCAGGCGGCGGTAATGCCCCTTGATCGACCCGGGAATCACCTTCTCGGCTTCCGCGAGCTGGCCCGTGAACTGTCCCTCCGATTCCCGAAGGATGCTTGCCTTGGTCTCAATATCGCTGGCGAATGTATTTCGATCCGCAGTCAGCTTCGTGCGGCGATCGGTCATGTCGGCCAGCACTTTTTGCAGGCCATCGACCTTTTCCAACTGCTCCAGAATCTCGTCCTGAAGGACGCTGTTCGACATCTGATCGGCGGCGATCTGTCGCTTGAAGATGTCGAACTCGACGTTCGTGGAGGCCTCGTTGAGCTTTCGCTCCAGATCTTTCAGCTTCGCCTCAATACTCTTGAGGTCGAGGTTCTTGCGATCAATCAGCAGCTTGGTCTGCTTGAGTTCGACCTCTTTCGCCGTCCGGTCGGCATCGATCTGGGCCAATTGATTATCGCGGGCCTTCACGAGCCGCGGGCCACGGGCGAGCTGATCCTGGACATCTTTGAGAGCCAGATGGACTCGGTGCAAACCAGACAGATCGACCTTGGATGTCATGCGGCGCCTCTTCGAGATCAACAGCGGCGGACTTGCAACACCCCGCCCGAACCGGACATAATAGGTGTTCAGCCTCGCGGGCGTAACTCAGTTGGTAGAGTGACAGCTTCCCAAGCTGTATGTCGAGGGTTCGAATCCCTTCGCCCGCTTTTCGAGAAATCCGGATGTGAGTTGACGTTTTACCGCGTTTGGCCAGCCTCCACGATGCTCGATATTGCCAAACTTGCTGATAGACTTCAATTGGCTCATGATCCTGTCCACTGCGAGTTCCACATGCTCCGTGTTATCGTCGCCGTCTGCCTGCTGGGCTTGGGATTGTCATGTCCGCCGATGCTCGTGGCTGAGGAGAGTTTCACTCGGATCGAGGATGTCGTTTATGGTCGTAAGTTCGGAACAGCACTGACGCTCGATGTCTTCACCCCGAAAGAGAACGCCCATGGGGCCGCCATCGTCTGGTGCGTGAGCGGTGGCTGGTACTCTTCGCACGAAGCGGTCAACACCGGATCGATTCACGAGTACCTTAAACGCGGTTACACCGTCTTCGCCGTGGTTCACGGAAGTCAGCCAAAGTTCACAATCCCCGAAGTCCTGGAGGATATGCACCGCGCGGTCCGCTTCATCCGCAGCCGAGCCGAGCAGTACAAGATCGATCCGAACCGGATCGGGATCACCGGTGGCTCGGCGGGCGGACATCTCTCTCTGATGCAAGGGACCGCCGGAACTCTCGGCGACCCCCAGGCGAAAGACCCTCTCGAACGCCAATCGAGCCGGGTGCAGGCGGTGGCTTGTTTCTTTCCACCAACCGATTTTTTGAACTACGGAAAGACCGGAGAGAATGCCTTGGGAGTCGGGGTGCTCAAGAACTATCGTGCCCCGTTCGACTTCCATGAATTCGATGGTCAGACGAATGCGTTCGTCCCGATCACCGATGCGGAGCGAATTCTGACGATTGGCCGCAGTATCTCGCCGGTCAACCACGTCACCGCTGACGATCCCCCCACGCTGATCATCCACGGCGACGCTGATGCCCTGGTTCCGATTCAGCAAGCGGAACTCGTCATCGAGAAGCTCAAATCCGCCGGAGTCGCGACCGAATTGGTCGTCCGCCCGGGCGCGGGCCACGGCTGGCCGGAACTGGGAAAGGACACGGCGATCATCGCCGACTGGTTCGACAAACACCTCGGAAAGAAGTGAGATTGCCCCCCCTCCTCGCTGAAGTTTCGTCCGAAACCTGAAACGCGGGCCGTTCTCATGAGGTAAACTCTGTGTGTCTTGGTCCGTCTCCGGCGCGAGTCCCCCATGCGGTGGCGTTCGATTTTTCCAGCGATTCTCGTGGTGGGCGGCTTGGCAGCCATCACTGCGATGGCGGTCAGTCGACCGGTTCAGGATTTGAACCCGCCCTCTGGTGAGGCCGCAGCCAGCGATCTGGCCCCCATCGCGGCTCAAGTCGACTCCGCGATTGAGGCCCGGCTGGCCACGGAACAACGGGTCGCCTCCGGTGCTGCCGACGATTTGATCGTCATGCGCCGACTGTCGCTGGCGCTGATTGGGACGATCCCTTCCCTCGAAGAGATTCGTCGGTTCGAGGCCGACACGCGCCCCGATCGGCTGACGATCTGGACGAATGCTTACCTCGACGACTCGCGGTTTGCCGACTATTTCTCCGAGCGGCTGGCTCGCGTTTTTGTGGGGGTCGATGCCGGGCAGTTTATCGTCTTTCGTCGAGACCGGTTCACGAACTGGTTGGCGGAACAGTTGCGGAACCGGATGCCGTACGACCAGATGGTGGCCCAACTGATTCGCGAGAACGGCGTCGCCACGGACCGGGCGGCGGTCAACTTCTCGATGGCCGCCTTTGCCAATGATGAGTTCGACCCGAACAAACTCGCCGGGCGAACCGTGCGGGCCTTTCTCGGGCAGCGGATCGATTGTGCCCAGTGCCACGATCACCCCTTTGCTCACTGGAAACAAAAGGAATTCGAAGGTCTCGCAGCGTGTTACGGCGAACTTGATTTGACGCTGGTCGGGGCCGTCGATGTGCCGCTCGATCAGCGCCAGAAAGAGAACGAGCCGCAGATGATGGCCCTGCCGCTGGGCGCCAAGCCAGCCGTTCCGTTTTCCCCGGAGTGGTTCCCCAGTGAGGGCTCGCCGCGGGCCAGGCTGGCCGAATGGGTCACGCATCGTGATAACCAACGGTTCGAACGGGCGATTGCCAATCGGGTGTGGGGGTTAATCTTCGGCAAGCCGTTTTTGACCGATCGACCGGTGGATGACCTGCCCGATCCGGATGATGTGTCGATGCGGCCCGAGATGCGGGTGCTTGACCTTCTCGGGGCGGACTTCCGTTCGCATGGGTGCGACCTGCGGCGGTTGATTCAGGTCATCACCGCGACGAAAGCCTTTCGCCGCAGTTCCCAAGCTTCGTCGCAGCGATCAGGGTCATCGGGCGATCAGCCCGCCGCTTTGGCCGTCGAAGAGATGGAACGCCAGTGGGGCGTCTACCCGCTGGTGCGGCTGCGTCCGGAGCAGATGATCGGGGCCATGCTGCAAAGCAATTCGGTGCAAACGATCGACCAGAACTCACATCTCTTCACGCGGGCCACCCGATTCTTCAGAGAGCGAGATTATGTCAATGAGTTTGGTGATCCGGGTGAGGCGGAACTAGAGCTTCGCGCGGCAACGATCACGCAGACCCTGCTCAACATGAATGGCGAGTTTGCGAGCGACATGTCACGAGTGCGAGCCTTCGCCACGCCGACTGTGATCCGGCAATACTCCCCGACGATCGATGCGCTGCTCGACAATGCCTTCTTGGCCTGCTTCACGCGACGCCCGACTGACGCCGAACGAGAGCACTTCCGGAAACAACTCCCAGACGATCCCGCCGCCGTCGAGACTGAGATCATCGAAGACCTCTTCTGGACGTTGTACAACTCGCCCGAGTTCTGCTGGAATCACTAAGGACCGACATCGAATTCAGAGTCGTGGTTCGCTCCGCGAACCAACGTTGGATCGCGGAGCGATCCACGACTATTGCAACCCCTTAGCTCCTCTCCGGGGAGAGGGGAGCCGGAACCAAGGACTCCCCCCCATGCCTCCCACTTCCTTCGCCTGGTCCCGTCGCGATGCCCTCCGTGTGATGGCTGCGAGCGGGGTGTCGTTTTTGCTTCCAGCCATCGAAGGCCGGGCTGCTGAGCAGCGGGGGCCGGAGCGCCCGACCAGCTTTATCACTCTCTGGATGCAGGGCGGACCGAGTCAGCTCGACACCTGGGATCCTCAGCCCCTCTCGAAGAACAGCAAATCCATCCAGGCGATCGACACCACCGCCAAAGGGGTCCAGATCGCGCATCTCTTCCCGCGCATGGCGGAGCAGATGAAGCATCTCACGATCATCCGGTCGCTGAGTTCCAAGGAGGGGGACCACGAGCGCGGCTCCTACTTCGTCCAGACGGCTTACCGTCCCGACCCGACGGTCAAGCACCCGGCGATGGGGGCCGTGCTGACGCATGAGCGGCCCGATGCGCGGATCGAGATTCCGAACAACGTGTCGCTCGCGCCCGGTGATGGGTTTACGGTGCCACGCGGTGGTTACCTCGGCGACCAGTTCGATGCGTTCCGCGTCTTTGATCCAGGGCAGAACCTGCAGAACATGCGCCAACAAGTCGAGCAGCCGAGGCAGGAGCGGCGACTGGAGAACCTGGATGTCGTCTCAAATGCCTTTCGTCAGGGGCGCGAAGCCCGCGTGGCCGGGACGCTGCACCAGCCCACGATCGAACGGGCCTTGACGATGATGAAGTCGGATCAACTCAAGGCGTTCGAGATCGAGGGCGAGACGAAAGAGACCAAGCAGCGCTACGGCGACAGCCGGTTCGGTCGCGGCTGCCTCGTCGCGCGGCGGTTGGTCGAAACAGGAGTCCGCTCGATTCAGGTCGTCCTGCCCGGGTTCGATACGCACGCCAACAACTACGAAGGACACGTCACGCAGTCCGCGATCCTCGATCCCGCCTTTGCCACGCTGGTCCAAGACCTCGCCGAGCGCGATCTGCTGGCCTCCACGATCGTGCTGTGCATCGGTGAGTTCGGGCGAACCCCGCAGATCAACCCGCTGGGTGGTCGCGACCACTGGCCACACGGCTTCTCCTGCGTCATCGGCGGCGGCGGACTCGTCGCTGGTAAGGTCATCGGTGCGACCACAGCCGACGGCCAAAGCGATGATAAACCAATTAAGCCCACTGACCCGATCGAGGTTCCCGATCTGTACGCCACAATCCTCGATCGCATGGGAGTCGAGTTCTCGAAGGAGCTGATCACCCCCATCGGTCGTCCGCTGAAGGTCTGCCCGGGAACGGTGATTGAGCGGTTGCTGAGTTAGAGCAAGTGGCGGAAATAAAAGTACCCCGTAGGACAGCCTTTCCAGGCCGTCCTTTCTACACATCGTGTTCCTGCCTCCGAATCTCCTTAAGAATGGCCAGGGAAGCTGGATTTCAACGCAAAGACGCGAAGGC
>JAYSVZ010000469.1:0-1603 GCA_043718305.1 Planctomycetota bacterium
GCCACGGGTTCCCACGGAGAGGTTAGAACTTCGCGGAAGTAGTCGACGATCGCCGGACCGCCCCGGTCTTCGTACTCGCCACGACTCGCGCGATCGGAGACGGTGACGATGCCGATTCGAATGGGGGACATGGAACACTCCAGAGGACGGATCACCAAAGAGTGGTTGCTCGCTGGCAAACCGCTTTACAGACCGCCGCCCATCACCTTACGGATCAACTCGGCCTTGGAGTGGACACCAAACTTGATGTAAATCTGCTTCGCGTGATTGTGCACGGTCTCCTTGGCGAGGTAGCGATCATCGGCAATTCGCTGTTCGGTTTTCAGCGTGAGGAGTTCCAGATAGATCCGTTTTTCCGCCTCCGTCAGCTTGACGGCACAGGGGTGATGCAAGGCCCTTTGCTGTTTCGCCTCCTCCGCATCCATCGTCGCTTCGTTCTCGTCCGCCAGGGGACGACGCGACGCACTGGAGGTCAACCGAAATCGCAAGGAGCCAAAGCGAACTTCATCGCCTGGCTTTAATTTGGCTTGTTGAATTCTCTCGCCGTTGACGAAGGTTCCGTTGGCACTTCCCAAGTCAAAGACAGTCGCGTGGCCATCCCGAACGTCGATCTTGGCATGTTGCCGAGAGACCGAGGGATCCAGCAGGCACAACTGGCTTTCCAGTAGGCGACCGACAATTTGCTCCCCTGCTTGCAACCTCGAAGCCGTCACCGACCCCATGTCGGATTGATGAACCAAATGGAATTCAGTGGTCATGGTTGTCAGCATGTTCCCGTCCGCATCGGCGTCCATCGTGACGTAACACAAGGAATCCCACGCTAGCATACCGATTCCCACTTGACCATAGAAAAACGGGCCTCTCCGACCCGCTACGCGAATTCATGATTTTTGGCTCCACAGGAGTGATTCGCTGTCTGCGAATCGATCAAGAATGTAACATCTGTCGGTACTCGACGCTCCGCTTTCTGTGGCTGCGTTCCGTCTGCTGGTGTCGTTCGGATTGAGACGATCATGAAGAAATTCGCTCTCCTGGTTGCGTGCCTGGCCGTCGCAGTGACGGGCTTGGATGTCTCTTCGGCTTGGGGCCAGTCCTCGGCAGATGTCGAGAAGGCCCGCTTGAAGGGGATGGACTACATCAAGTCCGAGCAGTTCGACGACGGCAGTTGGGAGCAAGAGGGGCACGATGTCGGGATCACTTCGCTCTGTGCCATGGCCCTGATCGAGAACGGGATGCCGGTCTCCGATCCAGTGATCGAGAGTGCTCACAAGTTTGTGAAGAAAGAGTATCTGGAGCAGAAGGGAACCTACGATATCGCCTTGGCAATCCTCTTCATGTCGCGAGTCGGTGACCGCGACAATCGGAGCCCCATTCGAGACTTGGCGGCGCGGCTCATCGCGGGCCAGAATATCGAAGGGGGATGGGGCTACTCCTGCCCGGGAGTGACGGCGGGAATCTTGTCGAACCCCGAAGATCGTCCTAAGCCACAAGCCGGCGTCGGCGATAATAGCTGTACCCAGTTTGCCGTTCTTGGACTGTGGGTCGCCTCGCGTTGGGGGGTCGACATCGAAGACACCATGTCCCTCGTCGGTGAGCGGTTCAT
>JAYSVZ010000470.1:0-14941 GCA_043718305.1 Planctomycetota bacterium
CTTCCGGGGTGTGCGGCGCTCCATGCTCGCGAGAGTTGGGCTGCTCGTGGATCGAACGCCAGTGAGTTGCTGCGAGAAGTGCTGGTCCCGCGTCATGAGCTCGTGACCTCTGAGCAGCGCTGGTCAGACTCGGAAATCGCTGCGGCAGAAACTGCCGCAATGCCGGTGGTGCCACCTCCCGCTCCCACCGGTTCTGCGGGGGTGCGGGTCTACTTCGGATCGAATCGTGACTTCTCCCAGCGCGGCGGGATCGACCGTTCGTCGAACCGCCTGGAGACGAACCAGTATGGGGAGTGCGTCGTCACCATTCCCGACATTCACCAGTTTGGTCGACTGGAGCGGCCCAGTGTCTGGCGGTTCGACTTCCGTGAATCGGCGAGCAAGCATGTCGTGCTACAGTCTGCGCTGTTACTCGATCGCGAAGAGTGCCTGGCCCGGATTCGGAATGATCTGGGGACGACCGATGAGCCGGACCTCTTCGTGTTCGTGCATGGCTACAACGTGCAGTTTGCCGAAGCCGCTCAGCGGACAGCCCAGATGGCTTATGATCTCCAATTCCACGGCGTGCCGATCTTCTACAGTTGGCCCAGCGATGGCCGCCTCACCAGCTATGGACGCGACGTGCGTGTGGCGGATGCTTCGGTCGGTTGTGTGACGGAGTTCCTGAGCTTGCTCGCTCAGGACACGGGGGCCCGGCGGATTCATCTCGTCGCGCACAGCATGGGGAACCGGGCGCTGGTGGGAGCCCTCGCCCAATTGGCTGCGGATCCGGGGAGCGCCTCGCGAAAGTTCGACGAGGTGATCTTCGCAGCTCCCGACCTCGACGCCGATCAGTTCGCCGAGGTCTTGGCCCCGCGCATCGAGCCGGTGGTTCGGCGGGCGACGATCTATACCTCGGGGAGCGATCTGGCGCTGTGGGCTGCTCGGATGTGGCACCGGACTTTTCGTCTCGGCCAGCGCGGGTCGGGGAATTCGATTCCGGGGTACGAGTGGATCGAGGTCGTCGATACGACCTCGATCGGGTTCGAGTGGTTCGAACTGGGACACGCCGCCTACGGAGGAGAATTGCTGGCCGATGTCCGCCGGGTGATCACGGGTCAGCCGCGCGAGGTTCTCGAATTTCCGCCGAGTTCCAGGCCGGGGCGCTCCATCCCGTGGGGTGTGGGGCGTCCCGACTTGCCCTCGGGAAACGGTGGCTCGCGAATCATGCCACCGATCGACCGATGGCGGTGAGCCGAGTGCCAATCGGGGTGCCATCGGCGGTGGCTTTGGACCGCCAGTGTATTGTGAACGTTCGACTACGAACCACACGGGCGAGTCAAAGCCCTTGCCCGTGGCACCGCAGCATGGCTTCCCGCCCGTGCTTCCCTCAAAAACGCATGGGCGAGACGCCCATGCCACGTGATTTCAAAGGTCATCTAACCCAGTCGCCGAGCCGCCAAGCGGGCTTTACGCCGACTCGTCGTGTCGAGGAGACCGGATCCATCGTCCGCTGTGGACAAGACCCCGGAGGCAAAGGCGGGGGGACTCGGGAGGGACAAGTTCGTGTTGATCATGAACAGTTCTGATCCCAGGAAGCCATTGTTCGCCGTGAAGAACAACTTTCCGTTGACATTCAGCAGCCCCGAGGGATCACTGTCGCCGGTCCGGAAATAGATATCCTTGACCATGGATGTACCGGCCACGGTGCCATCGGACTTCCAGAGTTCGTATCCGGTGGTCGCATCGGCGGCCTTGAAGTACATCGTGGAACCGATGTTCACGAATTCGGAGGGGTGTGAACTCGTCAGAACGGGGGTATTGAGGTTTTTGAAGACGTTGGTTCCCGCCGCTGTGCCATTCGACTTGGCGAGTTCGGCCCCTCGCAACTGGTCCGCATACTGGAAGTAGAGCGAGCCGTTAAACACATGAAAATTCGACGGGGATGATCCGACCTTGCCGAGATTCACATCCTTCACCAGGAACGTCCCCCCCGTGGTGCCATCGGTTCGCCAGAGCTCCGCTCCCGTCGCGAGCGTGGAAGCCTGGAAGTAGAGGTTGCCGTTATACGCCGTCATGAACTTCGGATTCGATCCGATGCTGGCCCGCGTATCGATGTCCTTGAGGAGAACGGTGCCCGCAGTGGTGCCATCGGACTTCCATAACTCAGCCCCCGTGACCCCGGAACTGGCTGAGAAGTAGAGGGAACCGTTGAAGGCCGTCAGATTCGCGGGGGCGGATGTACTGCTACCGACCCAGATGTCTTTGACCCGCACGGTCCCCGCGGCGGTTCCCGTACTCTTCCACAACTCAACGCCCGAGACTCCGTCGGTCGCTGTGAAGAACAGTGTGCCGTTTACGTTCGTCAAATTCAGGGGCGATGAGCCGACCACGCCCGCCCGAATGTCCTTGACCAGCACCGTTCCATTGGCGGTCCCGTCACTCTTCCACAACTCGACCCCATTGGCTGAGGTGGTCGCCGAGAAATAGATCGTGCCATTCACGTTCGTCAAGTTCGAGGGGATGGCGGCTCCCCTCCCCACAAAGATGTCCTTGACCAGCACGGTTCCATTGACGGACCCGTCGCTCCGCCAGAGTTCCACGCCGTTGATTCCATTGTCCGCCGTGAAGTAGAGAACCCCGTTGACGTTCATGAGATTCTTGGGATTCGAGCCCGTCAAACCCGCGCGGATATCCTTCACGATCACGGTTCCGGCACGGGTTCCGTCCGATTTCCAGAGTTCTGCCCCCTTCTGCCCGTCGTTCGCGGAGAAGAACACTGTTCCGTTCACATTCGTCAGGTACTTGGGATCGGAACTGGTCGTGTTGAGGAAGATATCTTTCACCATGTCGTTCGGGCGGAAGGTGACTTCCGGCGAAGCGATCCCGTTGGTAATCACCGACAACTGATACTCGCCGGAATCGACAAAGCCCGTGGGCAATGCGAACTGGACCGTCGTCTCGACCAGCGCTGAACTGGACAGTCCTGGTGTCCAATTCGTCGATTTCGTGTACTTGACCAGCCCCGTGGCCGGATCGCGCAGCCGCACGATCGGGTAGTTCGTGTCCATACTGGCGCCATGTCCGTACGTGGCCCCTTGAGAGAACCCGTTCAGCTGGGTTCCAATTAAGTTGTAGCTCAGTGGGGTCGTGGCAGCCTGATCAATCCGGACGACCGATGGAGCCAAGGACGATAGCTGGGGGCCCGACGGACTGGCGATGTGGATGCCTTCCCCGATGTTGAGGAGCACCTGCCCGTTGGGCAGGACCAGCATTCGTCCCTTATAGGCTAACGCCGTTGCCATGCCGGGGATTCCACCCACCTGGGTGACATCGTCTGTGAGGTAATCGTATTCAAACAAGTACGAGGGCTCTGCGAAGCCCGTGGATCCTGCCAGGAACAGATACTTCCCATCGGGCAGCATCGCGCCCGGCTGGTCTTGGATCGCGATCTGCGGGAGAGGATCTAGGAAGACCGGAAAATCCGAGGTGGCCGTCGATGTTGACCAGAGATTGGTCGCCGGATCGTAGAACACCATATTCTTGTTGGCACCAATGAGTAGAACCTTCCCGTTGGGAAGCACCGTCCCCGTTCCCACCTCTCGACCCAGCGCATCAGTGGTCAGCCCCACCGGCACGCTACTTGTCGCGACCCACAACCCCGTCGAAGGCAAGTAACGCTGAGCCCGCCCTGCGCCGGTATCCGGACTCGCGGGTGAATAGGCCAGGACGCTGCCGTCTTTCAGCAGAATCCAGGAGGTCTGGTCGTGCTTATCGTTACTCAGCTTCGAACCGGTCGCGGACCAAGTATTCAAGGCGGGGTCATACAGAAAAGTCTCGACTCCGCTGTTGTTGCCCACCAGCCACTTTCCCGAGGGGAGCAGCACCGAGACGCCTGATCCCTGCGTGGGAAAAGGGAAGGGAGCCATGGGTGACCATGTATTCGTTTGAGGATCGTAGATCTCGCCTTTGTTCGTATCATTCCTCTCTGCCATCGGCCCTGAAAACTGGCCTCCCATCACTAAGACCTTTCCATTGGGTAGAACGGTCGAGTTGTACCACAGCCGTTCGAGCGCCATGGAGGCGATGGGGCTCCACGTTCCGTTGAGATAGTTTCCCGTGTTATCGGGTGTCAGCTTGGCCCAGGTCTTCGTCACGCCGGCGGTCTGGACCATCAGACTTCCGTCGGTCAGCAGCAACATGGTGCCCGAATCTCCATTCGGGTTGGCGTTGGTCAGCTGCGCAAAGGCCCCGACGAGAAGCTGCCGCTGCTCGAACCGATCGATCTGGGCGAAGAGCGCCCCGCGATTCGCCGCCGACTTTCTTCGCCGCGGCATGGTCAGCGGACGGACGGCACTGGCGATTCGAGCGACCCAGGAAGTGAACATGGCGGCGATCCTGCGAATGGCGAAAAATGGGGCGACAATAGTCGTGGACTATATCTGTTTATCGAACCTGACGACGAAATACCAGCTTTAATTAGCCAGGGGGGCGAAAATAGTCTCCCTGTAAGACGGCCTTTCCAGGCCGTCTGGCCTTGAACACCGATCATGGACGGCCTGGAAAGGCCGGCCTTTCTACACATCGTGTTCCTGCCTCCGAATCCCCGTAAGAATGGCAACGGAATCTGGATATCAACGCAAAGACGCGAAGGCGCAGAGTCGCCAAGGAAGAGGCCAGCGTGATCCAGGGGTGACTTCACAGGCAGGCGGAAATCTCGCGAAAATGGCTGACGGGACACTTCGCGCCTTCGCGTGAGACATCTCCCCCTTGGCGACTCTGCGCCTTCGCGTCTTTGCGTTGACTTCATCCGAGTTGTGTAGAAAGGCCGGCCTGGAAAGGCCGTCTCCTTGCGAGAGACGCTACTGGACGGCCTGGAAAGGCCGTCCTACCGGTAAGCTGTCTGTGTTCACTCGTCCAACTGTTTCAGACCGACCAGCCCTCACACTACAATCGCCGCCACTCTCATACGCTCGATCCAGGAGTCCCCGATGCGCCCCGTTCTCTGGCAGGTTTTCGTGATGTCGCTACTGACCACCATGGCCTCGGCTGCCCCTCCGGTCACGAAGACGATCGACCATGTCGACGAGTATCACGGGACCAAGGTGCCCGATCCGTACCGGTGGTTGGAGGACGATGTCCGGACCTCGAAGGAGGTCGCCGATTGGGTGACCGAGCAGAACAAGGTCACATTCGGGTTCCTCGAATCGATCCCGCAGCGGGCGGCGATTCAGAAGCGGCTCACCGACTTGTGGAACTTTGAACGAGTCTCGCCGCCATCGCAGTCGGGCGGGCGGTACTTCTACTCCAAGAACGACGGGTTGCAGAACCAGGCCGTTCTGTACGTGCAGGACTCGCTGGCAGCTGCCCCACGGGTCTTGATCGATCCGAATACATGGTCGAAAGACGGGACGGTCGCCCTGGGCACTGTGAAGATCAGCCCCGATGGGCGGTACGTCGCGTTTGGTCGCCAAGAGGCGGGGTCGGACTGGAGCAAGTTCCGCGTCCTCGAAGTTGCCACCGGCAATGAGCTCGCGGAGGAACTCCAGTGGATCAAGTTCAGCAGCCCCGAATGGACGCCCGATGGCAAGGGGTTCTTCTACTCCCGCTTCCCGGCCCCGGAAGAGGGACAGGCGTTTCAGAACCTGAATCTGAATCAGCAGGTCTACTACCACCGCCTCGGCACGACTCAAGCGGACGATGTGCTGGTCTACCACCGGCCCGACCATCCCGACTGGGGCATTCATAGCACGGTGTCGGAGGATGGGCGGTATCTAATCCTGACGATGATGGTCGGGACCGATGATCGCTACCGCATCTACTACAAGGATCTGGCTGAGCCGCTGGGAATCCCCGTGGCGCTGGTCGATCACTTCGATCACGAGTATTCGTTCCTTGGCAACGATGGGCCGGTGTTCTACTTCCGTACCTCGTTCAATGCTCCCAAAAAGCGGATCATCGCCATCGATATCCGCCAGCCGAAGCCGGAGAGCTATCGCGAGATCCTCGCCGAACAGCCCGAGGTGATGGACAACGTTTCGCTCATCGCCAATCAGTTTCTCGTCGAGACCCTCAAGGACGCCAAGACGGAAGTGAACCTGTACGGACTGGATGGTCGCAAGATTCGGCACCTCGATCTCCCCGGCATCGGCACCGCCAGCGGGTTCAGCGGCAAGCGGACCGATACCGACACCTTCTACGGCTTCTCCAGCTTCAACACCCCCACGAGTATCTTTCGGTATGACTTGCTGACGGGTGAGAGCAAACTCTGGAAGGCCCCGACCACGCTCGTGAAGCCGGACGATTACGCCGTTGACCAAGTCTTCTATACGAGCAAGGACGGCACGCGGGTGCCGATGTTCCTGGCCTATAAGAAGGGCCTGAAACGCGACGGTGCGAACCCGACTTTGCTCTATGGCTACGGCGGGTTCAACATCCCACTGACGCCGACGTTCTCGGTTTCGCGGCTGCAGTGGATGGAGATGGGTGGGGTCTTCGCGATGGCCAACCTGCGCGGTGGCGGCGAATACGGCGAGGACTGGCACAAGGCGGGCACTAAGCTCAAGAAACAAAACGTCTTCGACGATTTCATCGCCGCTGCTGAGTACCTCATCACCGAGAAGTACACGCGAAGGGATAAGCTGGCGATCCAGGGCGGTAGCAACGGCGGCTTGCTCGTGGGGGCGTGCCTCACGCAGCGGCCCGATCTATACGGAGCGTGCCTGCCAGCGGTCGGCGTGATGGACATGCTACGGTTCCAGAAGTTCACAGCCGGTCGCTACTGGGTCGACGACTTCGGCTCTTCGGACAACGCCGATGAGTTTCCGGCCCTGCTCAAGTACAGCCCGTACCACAATTGCAAACCGGGCATGAAGTACCCGCCGACGATGATCACCACCGCCGACACCGATGACCGCGTCGTCCCCGGCCACAGCTTCAAATTCGCCGCCGCCCTGCAAGCTGCCCAAGCGGGCGACAAGCCGATCCTGATCCGCATCGAAACCCGCGCGGGCCACGGAGCCGGAAAGCCGACCGCGAAGATCATCGAGGAGACCGCCGACCAATGGGCGTTTCTGGTGAAGACCCTCGGCTTCGAGCCGGTCGTACCCGCGAAGTAGGACGGGCCCCTTGGCCCGTCCCGATTGGCGGCGATGTCTCCGAAATCGCCGCTCGCGACAGCGATGATCTCTTCGAAGATTTCGGTGCCGACCGACTCGGTCGTCTTGCCATCAAGGATCGGCCTCGCGTCGATGTCGTCCCGCATCCGGTCATACAGCGGGGTGCTCGTCGCCACCTTGATTGTCGATGATGGCTTGCAGCTGAAGCAGTTTCCCGCCCGGTGCTGACGACAACGACCTCATCGCAAGCCACCGTGATCCACCGGATTCGGTGGTGGCGGTCCCAATGGCTTGCGTTCGCTTGTAAGTCCATCGAGACCAACTTATCCTTCGCGAAACCCGTCCCTTCTCGTGGAGTTGCAGCAATGGGCAATATCGTGGTCGGTCTGATCTTCTTGATCGGTGGTCTATCGGGAAAGATCGCGATTCGTGGGACGGATAGCTCCGTCGCGGCTGCGATCCTGGGTAGCGTGCTGATCATCTGGGGGATCGTGCAGATGGTCCGCGCAAGGTCTCAGGAATAAGGCAAGTGGCGGGAATCAATGGACCCCGTAGGACGGCCTTTCCAGGCCGTCCTTGAGAGGTCTACTCAGTGCTAGACGGCCTGGAACGGTCGTCTTACGGGGAGACTATTTCTCGCTTGATGCCCTACAGCAACCCACCGAGTGGCCCGGCCCCGCAGTGGTCCGGGTTCCCGAACTTTTCGATCGTGTGACCCATCCCGTGGGCTAATGCGAGCAGCAGGCGGTTATGCGGGATGCCGCCGTATTCGAGCGAGCGGCCCCCCTTGTAGTCGAAGCCACCGCCGACCAGCACGAACGGGATGTTGTCGAGGGTGTGCGAGTTTCCCTTGCCCAGTTCGTTGGTCCACACGATCTGTGTATTGTCGAGCAAACTCCCCGAGCCGCCCGGTTCCGGCGTCTCGGCCAGCTTCTTCGTCAGGTAAGCGAGCTGCTCACAGTACCATTTGTTGATCTTGGTGAGCTTGGTCTGGGCATCGGCGTTGGTGTCGGGTTCGTGTGAAAGAGTGTGGTGGTTCTCATCGATCCCGAGCCAAGTCATCTTCGCCTGACCGACTGAGTTCGTGAACTGCAGGGTCGCCACGCGGGTGAAGTCGCTGGCCAATGAGTGAACCAGCAGATCGATCTGCATCTGGCTGATCTTGGGCAGGTTGTCGTTTGATTCCCGGATGCCTGGCTCCAGGGCGGGGACGGCATGACCGGCCGCAGCTGCGGCCTCGGCGAGTTCGGTTTCCATATCGCGGACGAAGGCGGCCTGCTCTTCCAGCAGATGCCGATCTTCCTTCCCGACAACTGATTTGAGTTTGTCGAGGTCAGTCTTCAGATCATCCAGCACGCTCTTGAGCGTCTCGCGATCACTGACGTTCCCGTACATCTTCGTCAGCATCTGGTACGGATCATCGACCGGGGTGATCGGCTTGTTCGGCCCGGCATAGACCATTCGGGTCCAGGTGTCGGCCCGATCGGGGACCACCACGCCGAACTCCAGTGACCCGAACCGCGTCCGGGTTTCGGCTTTCGCCTGGAGGAAGTTCTTCAACTCCTGATCGATCGAGAGTCCGCTCGACCAGCCCGCAGGGGTGTCTGAGCCGCCCTGGATATTCCCTGGGAAGAGTTCCACTCCCGTCAGTAAGCACCCAATCCCCCGCATGTGGGCATCGCCGTCGCCGCGAATCCGGTCGCACACACCGTGGAGGGTGAGTACCTTATCCCGGAACGGTTCCAGCGGGGTCAGGATCTCCTTAAAGCCCGTCAGCGGCATCTCGGACCCCATCGGACCGGCGAGCCTCTGCCCCAGACTGGTGACGAACTCCTTGACGATATCTTTTTCTTTGTCGACCTCGGGCCAGAACGCCGACGGAACAATCCCATTCGGGCTGAACATGATGATCAGCCGCTTCTTCCGCCCCTCGGTATTCGCAAACCCCAGACTCGGCAAGTTGCACAAGAATGGAAACGCAGCTGCGCTCAGCCCGAAGCGGCGAAGGAAATCACGACGAGTGGCAGGGTGGGACATGTGTTACTCCGGTGGCAACCGCGAACCGGTCGGTGCCTGTATCTATTGGAACAAGTGGCGTAGGTCTTTCGCAAGGCGAACCGGTTTTGGACTGAGCTTTGGTGAGAGATCGGATCGTCACCGGCAGAAGAATCATGATATCGATTCAAAATGGCCTGTTGAGGTCATGCCGATGACGATTGGCATGGTCAGAATGACCGAAGTGAGAAAACCCCATCACTCATATTCGGAGAGATCAACATGCGATGGCTTCTGGGAATCTGCTTGGTTTGGCAAGTGCTCTGTGCGAGTTCGATCGGTTGGGCCTGGAGCGATGCCGGTCACAAGGTCGTTGCATCGGTGGCCTTTCGGAAGATGACTCCCACGCAACGGGCGGCGGTGATCGTGATTCTGGAGCAGCATCCGCGATTCCAGGAGGATTTTCTCGATCCCATGCCCGATCCGATTCGAAATGGAGAAGTGGAGGCCCGCCAAGAGTGGCTCTTTCATCAGGCATCCGTTTGGCCCGACCTGATCAAAAGCGGTCCCCCCGAGAAGCAGGCTTATAAACGAAATCTGTGGCACTTCATCAACAAGCCGCTCTTCCTGACGGAAGAGGATCGATTGGAATTAGAAGACTCGATCGATGTCAACGTGAGCGTGGAACCCCCGTTCGATCAATTTGATCTCCCCAACATGAATGTGGTGCAGGCGATCCTGAACAGCGCCCGAATCGTGGGAGCCACTGATCAGTTGGAATCGACCAAGGCTGTCCATATTTGCTGGTTGTTGCACAACATCGGAGACCTGCACCAACCGATGCACTCGTCGGCCTTGTTCAGCCGAGGCTTGTTTCCGCTCGGGGATCGCGGGGGGAACAGCGTCAAGACGCAGGTCAACAAAAATCTGCACACCGTTTGGGACCAAGCCTTTGGTGCCAGTCGTCCGTTCAGTGAAAACCGCAATCAGGCCATCCAGTTATTGAGCGATCCCAGCCTGTCACAAATCGCCAACCAGGCCGCCACAGAAACAAACCCCGTTGATTGGTGGCAGCAGTGCCACAAACTGGCCGTTGAAGTCGCCTACGGCGGTGAGGTCATGACCTTCCTGCGCCAAATCGAATCCGCGGGGGGCAACCTGAACGATTCCCCCGTTCCACTCTCCGAGGACTACATGCGTGAACGCAGCAAGGCCAGCGAGCCGCAGGCCGTTCGAGCGGGGGCCCGCTGCGCTCAGTACCTGATCTCATTGACCGGAGATACGCCCCATCCCGAGTCGCTGCCAGCCTTGGCTCGGCTCCCCAAACCCGGTCAAAACGGAGCCGGTGTTGCCGCGATGGCCCTCGAACTTCAAACACTCCGCGCCCGCCTCAATCCTGCCGTCGCTATCATGGCCCGCGAAGCGGCTCCTGCAAATGCGGCCGCTCGGGCAGTGGCTCCGTTCGCGGATTACGACACCGAATTCGATGCCCCCGATGGAGTCCCTACGTTCAAGCTCAGCCAAGACTACCCCCGCAACTATGACCAGTCCGAGAAGTTCCCCTGGATGGAGATCGACTACCGCTCCAACAGCGTGAGCTATCTGAAAGCTGTTCTGAAGTATTGCCTGGAAGGAAACACGGAAAAGGAAGTCGACTTTCGCGGACAAGAGAACGCGACTCGCAATTGGTATCACGCCCCGTGGATGCACAATGACAGTGAAGAGAAAGATTCCGGCAAGCGCCAGGGACGCGAGTACCACCATGGTCTCACTCGCGAACGAAGCTCACGAGCCCACGAGCTGCACCCCTTCCAAGGGACACGGTGGCAGAACTGGGCAGTCAGCATGTATAGCCCGCGTGGTGGTTACACCCTGGGTAAAGTTTGGAAGACTCAAGACGGTCTACCCGATCCTCGTCAGGCGACCTTTCCCGACAACACCGTCTCATTCAAGCTGCTCTTCTCTTCCGCAAGCGATGCGGAAGTTCCTTACCTGAAGGGCAGCTTCCCATGGACCGCGAATATCAATCCGGTGCCTGCCCCCGCGATGGGAACTCCCTTCGAACGTGTCGATCAACCGATGCGGTTGCTCCAAGTCGATGTTGCCGTGAAAGATCCTCGCGTGGGGAACGAGACCGGCTGGATCTTTGGCACCTTCATCTACGATGGCTCCCGCTCGGAGGTGTCCTCTTTCGATCGGTTGGTGCCGGTGGGGCTGGTGTGGGGTGATGACTCGACAGAAAAGCGACTGCTCGATCAGGACGGCAGCTTCCTGAACCCATTCCTTCGCGAATCCGCGATCAACCCCGAATTGATCGAGCCCCCGCTCGCGACTCCTCCCGGAAGCAACTGGTCGAACCGGGCCTTCATGCGGCACTATGGGTTGGGCGGACGGCTGAACGGACCGGTCGACAATCCGACATCATCGTGCATCTCGTGCCACGGTCGGGCTGGGACGCGGCTGATCGATTCACCGTCCGACTTGAAAGCTGGGATGCCGATGCCGATCCTGACGAAGACGGCGAACAAGGCCGATCAGATCGCCGCCTTCGACACGCTGTTCAGCCGAATTCGCCCGAACAGCCAACTCGTCTCGGCCCCTGTCGACGGGGAGGGTCTGGTGACCTTTGTGACCGTGGACTACTCGCTGCAGATCTCGCAGGGGATCCGGAACTTTTACCAGGCCCAGCCCGATCCTGCGTCACCCGCAGGGGGCCAGGAATCGCTTTCGCCAGCAGCGTCTCGGACTCGCAGCCGCCTGCCACAGGTTCTGCGAGGTGAAGACGAGTAAGCACCGCTCGATCAATGACTGTCCGATCGTCGTGGATCGCTCCGCGATCCAACGTTGGTTCGCGGAGCGAACCACGACTATCATTTGTCGAATGGTCCTAAGGATGTTCTTCGAGCGGGCAGAATGACGCCTTCGAGTGATCGAGAAGTGAGCCGCAAGGCGCTAGCCGCGGGTTCAGGCGGACGATAAGAAGAGCTAGTTGCTCGTCTTGCCGCTCAAAGGTCATCTCAGCCCGCTGCGACTTAATGCCCCCGCGGTCCACCCTGAAGAGAGAGCCACTTCAATGTTCGAACAATTCAAAGCCGAGCGCGACACGATCGCCGGGTTGGGGTTACTGGTCGCGAACTACGTTCGCTTCGACCCCGCCTTGCGAGTCGGAACCGAAACGAGTCATGCGCGCGGGTTCAACGTCCAGTGCCTCGTCGTGGACAACGTTGATGGCGAGGTGCTGGCGGTCGAGGAAAACCGCATTCATGCCGAGCACAATCCGCTGCAACATGCGGAGCAGCTCGGAATTCGGAGGGCGATGGATCGGCTGCATGCGAAGCGTCCCCGTCCGTCGAATCTGTCTGTCGAAAAATATTACAAGCAGCAACTCTTCATGGCCCCGGGGTCCACTCCCCCCGACTTCGTGAACGTGGGTTGTACCTTATACAACTCGTTCGACCCGTGTGGATTCTGTGCGGTGACTCTCCTGGTCTGCTATATGAAGCGAATCGCTTTCCTGTTCGACGACAAGAAATTCGATGGGGTCTACGAGTCCATGCGGACTTACTTCAAGAACCGCGAGTCGATCAAGGAATCACTGTCGTTGGTCGAGCCAGCCACTCAAACCCCCACCCCTCTGCAAGCGGGGCGGCAACTCATCATCGAACTTCGCGAGACCGTCAAGAAGCTTGAAGAGGCGGGGACGCCCTTGGTTATGACCATGGATGCCTGCCACGAACAACTGAGCCGGGCCACACAGATCTTTTTGGAAATCCGCCCCGAACATCTCCAAACCACCGGCCCCGAACTGACTCGCAACCTCCGGACGATTGAGGACATTCGGCGGATTTGCAATCTGTAGACTCGCAACCGAACGGCCAGCCCGTTGGGCCTTTGACGACCATCTCTGTGGACGCGGGCTGCGCGTTGACGATGGCAACTGGCGGTATGGCGGAAGGTGTTTAGCCCGTAGAGGTGGTGTCTGTGTATCCTGGGACGGCACAGCCGGAGCCTTCGGTTTTGGCTCGCCGGAGTCCACTGGGATCTCCTCGCCCTCAGCCAATCTCTTCGAAAGATCGACCTGCAACACAAGCGGGCCGGACAGGCGTCAGATCACCTCTGGATCGTGGAACCACGGATCTTGTCATCGAGTGGTCGGTGGGATCTCTACGCAGTCTTGCCTTCCGTCAGTTTCATAAACGCTGTTTCCATGTCCATCGCCTCGGGTTGGAACATCCGAATGCGGCAGCCCATTTTCATCAGGTCATCCAACAACACCTCGGCTCCGGTTTCAGTGGCTCGCATTTTGATCGCCACGCGGTCGGCTTGACGTTCAATCTCCTCGACTCCGGGGAGAGCCCGGATCAGACCCAGGATGCGGTCGTCGACGTTGAGCACCTGCACGTGAATGAGTTGAAGCAGGCTGAGCTGACTATAGATTTCGTCAAGGGACCCTTCGGCGACGAGCAGGCCCGCTTCAACGATGCCGATGCGGGTGCAGAACTGGGCCAGTTCGTGCAGGATGTGGCTCGAGATGATGATCGTCTTGCCCATTGCTTTAAGAGCTTTGAGTAGCTCGCGAACCTCGATGCGGGCGCGGGGATCGAGCCCGCTCGCCGGTTCATCAAGGAGTAGCAGATCGGGATCATGCAGTAAGACTCGGGCCAGACCGAGTCGTTGCTTCATCCCGCGCGAGAGCGAGTCAACAGCTGCGTCTGCTTTGAGAGACAGGTCGGTGAGTTGGAGAACATCGGCAATGGAGCGTTCCCGCGCGGCACGCGGCAACTGATACGCGGCGGCAAAGAAGTGGAGGTACTCGCCCGCTGTTAAGTCCTCATAGGTTCCGAAGTAGTCGGGCATGTAGCCGATCTTGCGGCGGATCTGCATCGGGTGATCGGGAACGCTGATCCCGTCGATCTTCACGACGCCCGCGTTGGGGCGAATCAAGGTCGCCAAGACCTTGATCGTTGTCGACTTACCCGCTCCGTTGGGGCCGATGAAGCCGAAGACCTCCCCCTTGGGGATTTCGAACGAGATCCCCTTGACCGCTTTGAGCGTGCCGTAAGAGACGCGCAGGTTCTTGATCTGGACGAACGACATGGGAACTCGATGAGGATGGGAAGTTTGGCACTGGGGGAGAGGGGCGCCGGAAGGCGTCAGAGCATTGTCGGCGATTTCTCCGAAATCGCCCGGCGAGCGCAGCGAGCCGTCAGGGCGGAGGTCGAAGTCGTTCCTGGCTACTCCGGTGGGTAGATCACGCGGGTCACCAGATAGCGTCCCGGCTCGACCTCTTGAATGATGACCAAGCTGGGTTGCGATCGCAGTCCGATGTCTTCGCAGTCGGGCCCGGCGGTCGGAGCCAGTTCGGTGACGAGCGAAAAGACCCCCTGGTCATCGGGGCGAGTCAGCGTGCGAACCGCTCCGAGGACACTGCTGGTCGGGTCGAAGGCTAACGGGACATTCAACGCGGTGGCACTCGGAAGGGCCGGGCCGTGCCACTCGTCCGCCGACCGGGGCTTGCGGCGATCGAGCCACCACGTGGCCTCGACCCGGTCGCCGAAGATCGGCTTCAGAGCGGCAGCCATCTCGCTGGTCTTGGTCTGATGAAGGGCCATCCAGTCGGCCTTGGGGAGCGGGTATTCCGCCAAGGCGGGGTCCGCGCCCAGCGTTGTGATCCGCTGCATCCGCGGGGCCCACTGCCGGACCGGCTCATAGACTTTGTAGTTGGAGGGGGCTGTCCCTTCGTAGGCCAGTCGCGGGCCGAGATCGGGATATGTTCTTTCCACAGTCGATCGCCCGTACGGATTTCCGTACGGGTTATAGGACGATGCGTCCTCCTTCCAGCCCAGATC
>JAYSVZ010000048.1:0-2790 GCA_043718305.1 Planctomycetota bacterium
TCCCAGAGCATTTCGCGTCGTGTACGGCCACAAAAGTTTGGAGGGGTCGGCATGCGAGAAACTCCCAGAGGGGTCGGTCAAGACAGATCATATCAACGAGATGTTTGTAAACAATAACAAATAAGTACAGGCTAGGAAATCTCGGTGGTGCCGCTTTCGAAGTGGCCAGTCATCCCGAGGAGTCGGTGGCGGTGATGCAAACGGCAGGCCCAGGAATCACAGGAGGAATAGGCAATTTGAGTGGGGGATCTCCGAACGACTTGTCAAACGGTCCTCTCGAAAGCCTACCCCTTCAAGATCGTCTGCAACGGCGTCCCCCCGCGGTCAGTCATGGGGATCGGCCTTCCCACGTTCGACATATTCTCCTTGGCCGGGTCGACTCCGAGTGAAGTGCAGACCGTCGCCAGCAAGTCCGGAACACTGACCGGCTTATCTTTCACGGCTGCTCCCCCCTCGTCGGTTTCGCCGTAGACTTGGCCTCCCTGGATGCCGCCCCCGCCGAGGACCGTTGTCCAGGCGTTCGGGTAGTGATCCCGTCCGCCGTTGTCGTTGATGACTGCTGTTCGTCCGAATTCACCCATCCAGGCGACGAGCGTCGTATCGAGCAAGCCACGCACTTTGAGGTCACTCATCAGCGTCGCCCAAGCCGGATCGAGAACGCCGGAGAGCCCCTTGACCGTTTCGAAGTTCTGGGCATGCGTATCCCAGCCGATGCCCATGCCGCCCATCGCATCGCTGAGGGCCACCTCCACGAAGGGGACGCCACGTTCGACGAGCCGCCGCGCGAGCAGGCAGGCTTGGCCGAAGCGATTTTTTCCATAGGCTTCGCGAAGGGCGGCGGGTTCCTCATCCAGGTTGAACGCGCCCACGGCACTCGATCGCATCATCCGAACCGCTTGGTTGTAGGCTGATTGATGACTGTCGGCGGCCAAACCCGGTCTGCCAGAGCGGAAGTCGCTCTCCAGGGAGGCGAGCAAATCGAGCCGCGCGTCGGCCTTCTCGACAGCAATTCCCGCTGCGGTCTGGATGTTCCGGACCTCCAGTGGAGCCCCGTACTCCATCGCGGCTGTGTCCCCCATCGGGGCGCGACGCCCGCGCGGCGGCTCAGCCCCCACGACCAGCGGAGCATACTTCGGACCCAGGAACCCCGGCCCGAACGCCCCCGGAGCGAGCAGCCGATTCGGCATGATGCTGACGAAGTTTGGTAGCTCGGCGGTCTCCTGTCCCAGTTCATGGCTCATCAGCGAGCCCAGGCTGGGGTATCGCACTGGTCCCTGCGGCAGATAACCCGTCCGCATGTGGAACGTGGCCCGCCCGTGGTCCCCCTCCTTCGTTTGCATCGAGCGAATGATCGCGAGATGCTCCATCTGCTTCGCCAATTTCGGCAAATGCTCCGAGATCTGAATCCCGGAGACAGATGTCTCGATCGGCTTAAACTCGCCGCCGTTCTTATGACCGGGTTTGGGGTCAAACGTATCGATCTGCGACGGCCCGCCCGGCATCCAGAGCAGGATGCACGACCGCCGCCGAGCCGGGTTTGCCGCTGTCTCCGCCGCCATCGCGGGCAACCAGTGACTCAACGACAACCCAGAAACCCCGATCGAGGCACACCCGAGAGCAGACAGACGAAGCCAGTCACGACGAGAGGTCGCGTGGAACATGTGGGCAGACTCCCCTGAGGTTGAGTTCACAACGATGACGTTGAGAATACGCTGCCCAGAGTAGAATTGCGAATAAAAAGCGGTTCGCACCTGAAAAGGTGTGTGCCAAAAAAAGTAGGACCGGCTGAAGCCGGTCCTACATCAGAGAAGTCAGTGCAGTCCAGAAATCACAGCAGACCGTGTGATTACCAGACGATTGTCACGTTCTGGCTGGGCGGTCCTTGGTAGAACCAAGGGTGCCGGTAGTTGTAGTACGGATACCGCGTGTGCAGGCCGCCCGAGTTGGCATTCGGAGAGATCACCCCGCTGGCCACGCCTGAGCCGCTGCCCATCGTGTAGTCGCCTGGAAAACTCGCATCGTAGCTTCCGGTTCCCGCATAGAAGCTGGAGTCGTAACCACCGACAACTCCGTCGCTGTTGCCGCAGCATTGGCGGTTGCCACGGTGCGCGCGATGACGGTTTGATCCCCGGTGCGATCGACAGCTTGAGCATCCACTTGAGCAACCGTCGCACGACTGGGAGGACACCATAGGTGCGGGGGCATAGGTGTACTGTTCGCTGTATTGCATATCAGCGACGACTTGGTTGACCACCGGTTCTGCCGTTGAGCAAGTCGCACAACCGCTACAAGTGGCACCACTGTGGGAGGCCACATTCCCTGATTCAGGGATGAAACTCAAGGGCGCAGCGACAGTACCGCCTTCGACACCCACATAATCTGTCACCGGAGGTGGCGATGCCAGCGGGGCCTCGTTCAACGCATGATCAGAAACGATTTGATCAGTCTGTTCGAGACCAGGGATCGGTGTTCCCTGGGCCAGCAAAGAACCCAGTCCCAACATCGCCAACAGCGCGGGGGCTTTCCATGATTGCATCGGTTGTGCTCCATTGACTGAATTGACGGCAGGACACAGCTGCGCAGAAAGTCACACTAAGGTAAGTGGGACGGCCACCCCTGCAAACCGGGGGAATCGGAAACTTCGTCATTTTCCGTGTGTTGTGTAGTGATTTGACGTTTCTGCGGGTTATCAGGTCGAAAATCGTTGCATCCCCTAAAACCAAGGTCCGATCAAACCGCAAGACGGGGCGTGTTGCCTTTCGACAACACGGTGCAGCGGACCTTCGCTGG
>JAYSVZ010000471.1:0-14888 GCA_043718305.1 Planctomycetota bacterium
GCGAGTTCAGCACCTGCGTCGATCTCTTCCATCACCAGTGAACCCTGATCCATGGCAACACCCCGTTCGTTGTGTCTGTTACGGCTGAAACCAGCTTGCGAGCGTGCGGTTCCGTCCAACACTGATAACGAGCCACCTCGTCCCAGTCCTTGATGATCTGCCAATTGCTGCCCAAAAGAGGGTTCGCATTCGCGTCCGTCTTACGCTGAAGCCCCAATCCTGCCAGTACGACTAACGTCTCAATGTTGTGCGAGTAGCAATCATGGGCGAATTTCTTATTCGGGAAGTCATCCTAATTGGTCAGCTTGGCAATGCACGCCTTCAGGCCGCACTCGATGGCATAGCCCGCCAAGTAGAATGCGCCAGACCATCGCCCAGCATTGAGGAGGGCCTCGGCATCGCGAGCCCGCTCCTCGGCCAATATCTGCAACTGTGTTCGATTCACCGACCGACCTCGCTGACTCGAATTCGCCTACAACACGGTACCTCGTCGAGGGCCTTGCGCCTACCGATCGTAGCAGGGTGGCAAGGCTGGCCAGTCTTTCACGATGAGCAAACTGTGATGATGGTGTAATTCCGATATATCTGTATTGTAGCTCAACGACCTGACTTCAAATCGGCTAACGGAATATTCCTCCCTGATCCCAACAAACGCCCGCCCAACAAGCGGTTCACCCCGAGCCGAACAAAGCGGCGGTCGCTCTGCCTGCCACGCCTGTTCAGAATTCGTAGAGATGTCAGAGGCTGGCACTCTCATCCGAGGTCGATCAATGCCCGACGACCCAACACTAATCCTGTTCTCAGGCCTGGCAGCCGACGCTTCGGTATTCGCGCCGCAGAAGAAGGCGTTTCCGAGTCTGACGGTCCCCACTTAGCCGGTGCCAAGGCCAACCGACACCTTGTCATACTTTTGCAGTGCCGACACCAACTGATAATCGTCGAGGACGAACAGGATCGAAGGAAACGCGGCCACAGCTCGGTCGACCCAGGCAATCGGCGTGGGGCAAAACTGCGAGGGGCGGACGACATGCATGCGGTGGACGATGACGCCGACGGTGGAGTCGGGCTTCTCGGTGTAGTCGATGGCGGCGATGGACTGGTGGTGCGGGGAGCCAACCCTCACTCGTCTTGACCAAGGTCCGCCGCAGACCTCGGCCTGCCTGGGATCCGACGAAACTCAATGTCCAGAGTTCCGCATGGCGGTCAATGTTTTGAGTGCGGCTTTTGCCTGGCCATCGGGGCGCAAGAGACCGGAGTGCGGAAACCGATGGGCCAGCGAGTCACCGAAGGAGTGCAGGAAGACACCCGTCACGGCGGGCTTCGAGGCAATCATCGGCACGAACTCTTCGATCCAGGCCAACTGCGCCTCTTCGCTCCAGTTCATGCGCCAAGTCCCCGGTAGAACATTACACCCCCCATAAGCCCCCGCGTCGGGACCGGTCGCTGATGGGCAGGCGACGACGACGTGCAATTGAATCCCCAGCAGGCTCCACATATCAATCAGCCGCGAAACGGCCAGCCGTGTTCTCGTCAAAGATCCCGGGGGGCCATACCCCATCGCGATCTCCAAGGTCACTCCCGAGAGTCCCAAGTGCGAACGCAACAGGGCATCGACCAGTTGGAACGGGGAGAGGCGATGATTCCCCTGGGCCAGATATTCCCCCCAAGGCTGCCCGACACGGACAAAGAACTGGGCATCACTGTCGGTGCGGAGGGCTGTTTCCATCGCGCGGGCGATGACCGTCAGCCGGTGTTCCTCGGAGAGCGAAAGGGCTCCGCCGAGATTGGCGTAGGCGGCGATCTCCCAGATGCGGATGCGACCGGTGTAACGGCTGATCGCGGTCTCGACAAAGTCGCAGACGAAACTCGGCAGATTGAGGATATCCCCCGCCCACGGGGCGAGCCACTTGGGGAGTCCATTCGGAGAGAAGTCGAGCAGCGGCCCGCCGATGATCGTCATCCGGGGGTCGATGCAACGATCGAGCAAATTATCGAGCAGCCCCCATTGATAGTCCCCCTCTTCCGGCTCAATCCACCGCCATTCGATGGGGATGCGGGCTGAGCCAAAGGCTCCCACAAACGCGTTTCTGGCCTGGAGGGCATTTGCATCGAGTGTACACCCCAGCAGCGTGGGAGCCCCGGCAGTGTGACTTCGATTCCCAGCGGTCCGTTGCTCGACATAGGCATCGAGCAACATGTCCGAAGCATCCAGAGCGTGCTTGATTCCATCCAGGCACGCCGGGTTACAACTCTCCAGATCGGCTTGCCCGCCACTGGCCTTGGAGAGGGCCTGAAAGGCGATCCGCTGCGTCGCTTGATACGGGGGGGGAATTATCATCCGCACTTGCTCCCAGGCCGAAGCCTGGTCCCGCGTCTCGCCGAGTGTGCCCCGCAGGAGTTCCACGCCCAGGTGGTAGGGCTGTTCGCGTTCTGGGAGCGAAGTCGCCGTCAGCACCAATTGTCCGCGGTCCGGGACATTCACGGGGATATGAGCGGTGCCGCTTTCAGAGCTTTGGCGGAAGAGATTAAGCACGCCATCGCGAACCTCCGAGCGGGTGATATGCACTCGCCCGTCGACTCCGGAAATATACGCACCCTGAACCGGCCCGGATGGAATCAGGCTGGGAGGCTCGATTTGAAAGCGCAGCACACCCATTGGCAGTTAAACAGGGTCTGAACAGAACAGAGGACTGAATGTCTCACGCGGGGCGAGTGTATTGACGTTCGTGAAATCCAGCAACGCCGCCGGATCGCCCGTCGCCCATGTCGCATGAACGTCGACTGACCGGAGCGACGCACTCGAATCGGAATTCCTCGCCACGAACCACATCGGGCGATTTCATGGACTTCCTGACGGATTAGGAGGGCGTTGCCGTGAGTCAGCCAGAGACATCTACTTGTACTGCCGGATCACCCCCACCAGGATGCCCAGGATCTCCACGTGTTGGGAATAGATCGTCTGGAACCGGGAATTGGCCGGTTCCAGTCGGATTCGGTCCGACTCCCGGTAAAACCGCTTGAGAGTCGCATCGGCACCATCGACGAGGGCAGCCACGATTTCCCCGTCACGGGCCGTCGGCTGGCGGCGGATGATGGCGTAGTCGCCATCATCAATGTAGGCCTCGATCATCGATTCGCCCCGGACCTTCAAGCAGAAATGGTCCGGCTCCTGGAACAGGTGGCCAAACTCCATCCGCTCGACCTGCTCGACGGCCGTCGACGGGCGACCGGCCGCAATGTGCCCGGCCAACGGCAGGCTAGTTCGCTTGAGCTGGGGCTGGTCGGTGAGCTGGATCGCCCGGGACATATGCTGTTCCCGCGAGAGCAGCCCCTTCTTTTCGAGAGCCTTGAGATGACACATCACTCCATTGGGCGATCGAATCTCAAAGGCCCCGCCGATCTCCCGCACCGTCGGACCGTACCCCCGATTGAGGATTTTATCCTTGATGAATTCGTAGATTTCCATCTGCCGTTGGGTCAGGGAGAGACGATCGGACATCGGAATTCTCAGGGTTCAGTTCTCAGCATCAGTGGGTTGGGAAGGATCGCAGCCGACTTCTGTTCAGGCGAAGAACGGAATCCTGATGACTGACGACTTCTCACTCGACGCGTGTCGACTACTGTGCAGTTGAACCGTTATACTATACCACTGTTTAGGCTGCAAGCGGTGGCATTGGGGAAAATCGGAGACGGTAGGGTGAAATCTGACCGATTTTACGTACCTCACAGTCGGTCGAGGTTCCCCCCGCGTCTCGAACCGATCAGTATGAGGAGATGTGAAGGCCCCATGGGGTTGCCCCTTGACGCTCGGATTCACCCTGAGAGGACTATGAAGTACGCCGCCCGACTCATCAACATGCAGAAGCACTACCAGCTCGGAACCCACACGGTTCAGGCACTGCGGGGGGTTTCGCTCGACATTCCCGAGGGGGACTTCCTCGCGATCATGGGGCAGTCCGGGTCGGGCAAGAGTACGATGCTGAATCTTCTGGGGGCACTCGACCGACCGACCAGCGGGCAGTATCTCCTGCGCGAGCGCGATGTCTCCGACATGACCGACGATGAACTCTCCGAAGCCCGGAACTCGCTCATCGGGTTTATCTTTCAGTCGTTCAACCTGATCCAGCAATACACGGTCCTGGAAAATATTGAAGTCCCGCTACTCTACCGCTCCCGGGCCAGTTCGATCTCGGCCAAGGACCGCGAAAAGTGCCTGGCCCTCGCTGATCGGGTGGGCCTCGGAGACCGCCTCGACCACCGCCCGTTCCAGCTCTCCGGCGGACAGCAGCAGCGGGTCGCCATCGCTCGGGCGCTCGTCAATGATCCGGCGATCGTCCTGGCGGATGAGCCAACCGGGAACCTCGACTCCGCCACCGGCGAAGAGATCATGCAGATCCTCCGCGAACTCCACGCCGAAGGCCGCACAATCATCATGGTGACCCACGAGTCCGATGTCGCCGCGAATGCGAATCGCCAGATCATTATGAAGGACGGTCTGATCGCCAGCGAGGGACGCACCCCTGGCCGCAAGACGGGGAGGGACTAGCCGATGCGTCTGCTCCGAACGATTAAACTCGCTTTCAAGAGTCTGCTGCTGCACAAACTGCGCTCGGGCCTGACGATGCTCGGCATTGTGTTCGGGGTCTTCTCGGTGATCGCCATGCTGGCCATCGGGGAAGGGGCCAGCCAACAAGCGCAGCAGCAAGTCCTCTCCCTGGGCGCGACGAACATCATCATCCGGAGCATCAAGCCGCCCGATGATCCGACAGCCCCCAGCGCGGGTGGCGGCGGTCGCGGTGGTTCGGTCACGCGCTACGGACTGACGCGGGCCGACTTCAAGATCCTGGAAGAGACCATCCCGAACCTGACTGGGAGCGGGCTGGTGCCGGTCCGCGAGATGGTCTTGGAGGCGCGTTGCCTCGATCGAGTGTTGAACTCGCGAATCGTCGGCTGCACGGCTGACTATCTCGAGATGAACCACCTCGCATTGTCCAGCGGACGGTTTATTACCGACCGGGATTGCCAGGACATGTCGAATGTGGCGGTCATTGCGTCCGGCACTTCGAAGATCCTCTTCCCGATCGACAATCCGATGGGGCAGTCGATCCAGATCAAGGGCCGGGCTTATCGCGTCGTCGGCATCACCCAGGAACGAACCGCCTCCGCAGCCGTCGGCGGGAGCCTCTCGGGGCAAGACTTCAACTCGGATGTTTACATCCCCCTGAATACCTTGCAGGCCCTCCTCAATTCGGGCGATGTCTTCGCCAAGGTCTCCACCGGAAGCTTCAGTGCGGAATCGGTGATCTACAACCAGATCACGCTCCAGGTGGGCAGCATTGAGGATGTCGTCCGCACCGCCGATGTCGTTCGCGAAACACTCGAACGCACCCACAATAAAAAAGCAGACTATGCGATCGTTGTTCCTCTGGAACTGCTGCGACAAGCGGAACAACTGCGAAACATCTTCAATATTGTGCTGGGATCGATCGCCGGGATCAGCCTGCTCGTCGGCGGGATCGGGATCATGAACATCATGCTCGCCACGGTCACCGAACGGACCCGTGAGATCGGCATCCGCCGCGCCCTCGGGGCCCGCCGACGGGACATCATCGTGCAATTCATCACCGAGACGATCGCCCTTTCCGGAACAGGGGGGATCATTGGGATGGCGATGGGGCTGTCGACGCCCCTCGTTTTCGAGGCCGCCAAGTGGATCCTCAAAGACTACGTCCTGGACGCCTCGGCAGCGACGAGCGATATGGGAAAGATGTTCCTGGGAATGACACCCGAGATTGCTGTCTGGAGTCTCCCCGTGGCGTTCGGGTTCTCCGTCATCACCGGTCTCGTCTTCGGCGTTTACCCCGCCAACGCCGCTGCCAAGCTCGACCCCATCGAGGCCCTGCGGCATACGTAGTCCTCCACGGCGGACTCGTAGTCGGTTGCCCCGGACCGCCTTGAGCCGGACATCCAACCCAGACATTGGACAAGTGACGATCGCCAATCGCTCGGGGCTGAGTGGACCGCTCGGCGGTCAAGGCGTGACTCAAATAATCTCCAGCACGACTGCCGTGGTGTTGTCCCGTCCCGATTCATCGACCGCAAAGCGTACGATTCGCTGAGCTGTGTTCAGCATGGCCATCGGCTCTGGCGGCTCGTTGAGCAGCTCCGCAATTCCGCGATCCCAGAGGCCCTCGATGACTCCGTCGCTACAGATCAGGAGCCGGTCTCCGCGTTCACAGATCAATTCTCCGATCTGTGGTTTGATGAATTGGTTTCCTGATCCGAGGGACTGGGCGAGGACATTCTTGCGGGGATGGTAGCGGGCCTCGCGCTCGTTGATCTGCCCCTGCCGGCGAAGCCAGCCGACATAGGTGTGGTCCTCGGTGATTTGCCGCAGGCCCCCACTCTTCGGAAGGTGGTAGATGCGACTATCGCCGATGTGGCCGAAGTAGAACCGGCCCTGAACGTACCAAAGCATGCTGAGCGTGGCCCCCATGTTCTTGGCTGCGTCGTAGCTCTCCCCGAGCTGGGTCAACTGGCGGTGGATCCCCTGGAACAACTCGTCGATACACCCGTGAATCCCGACCTTGGTCTGGGCCAGCGTCAGGGCGAATCGCCGCGACAGAAGCCGCGTGATGTTGTCGATCGCAAACCGGCTCGCGAACTCGCCCGACTTTTCTCCGCCCATCCCATCGCTAACCGCGAAGACATAATCGAAGTCGCCAAAGTGGACCTCCCCTTCGCGGGCTAAGTAACTCAGCTCCTCAATGTTGAAGGCCATTGTTACAAACTGGTCTTCGTTGTTCGGGCGGTACTTTCCGATGTCGGTGGCTGCGGACCACTTGAGTCGTAGCGTCGTCGAGTCGGCCTGAAAGGCATCGGCTGCGTGCGCCGCAGCCTCAAAATCAGGTGAGAGCGCCGAGCGCGCATCGGGTTCGAGAATCGTCGCGAACTCGAAATCGATTAGACAAAAGCGACTATCAGACGCCCGATAGGTCACGTTACGGAGGAAGGCATCCTCATGCCGTACGCCGAATGACTCTAGTTCGCCAAACAACTCTTTGACCCGCTCATCCCCCATCCGTTCGACCCGCGCCCCACAGTTGCTGGTAACGAGTTCCAAATTCTCGCGGTTGAAGCCCAGCACGCGGGGGACAAACTCACATCCCCGCCGCTCCAGGTACTGCAACACCCGCAGCTCGTTCTCAAACCGCTCATCGGCCCGGTCCGCGCGAAAGAACTTGTGAACACTCCCGTCGTAGCCGATTTTGACCAGAGCCCGGGCGGTGTTTTTGGCTTCCTGCATGGAGAGTGATTCCTGGGGTTGTAAGTCCCGTAAGATGGCCTTTTAGGCCGTCTCGTCGGGCGTCCCTCGTTTCAAGACGGCCTGGAAAGGCCGTCTTACGGGAGGTCAGCTTCCACCGGTGGGCTTACCTCCCAACCTTGAAATGCCGGTCGGCAAAGTTCATGAACTGCTCCCAATCATACGGCAATACATCGTGCCCCCCGGTGCGAACGTGATAGCCGATCTGGCCATTGAGCATTGGTTGATCGAGCGCGGGAGAGGTCTCGCTGACCTGGTCGACACCCAGTCCATTCGTCCCCAACAGCCGGTAGACCGGATCGGCATGGACCGCCGATAGATACTCACCATACGGGTCAGCCCACTTATCGTCGATGGCACTCGCGATGTAGACCGGGCGGGGAGCAATCAACGCGATCAGCTCATGCGAATCGACCGGCATGGCGGCTTCGTTGTTGTTGTACTGATTGAAGTTGTCGCAGAACCAATGCGGAAAGGAGTTGTTGATCCGGCTGACGGTTTCCCCGAACCACCGCTTGCTCAGCGCGGCCCCACCGCAGCCGCTGTTGTTGGAGATCACCAAAGCAAACCGCTCATCCTGGGCCCCGGCCCAGAGCGAGGTCTTGCCCAAGCGACTATGCCCCAGCACCGCGACTTGCCTGGCGTTGATGTCGTTGTCGGTCTCCATGTAGTCCAGTGCCCGGCTCAGCCCCCACGCCCAAGCTCCAATGCTGCCCCACTCATCCGGGGCGGGCTTCTTCTGGTTAGCCTGATAGAACAACGGCTCGACGCCGTTCTGGAAGTCATCGTCGAAGTCGGGATCGACATCCCCGTAATAGATCGTCGCTACGGCGTAACCGCGTGCGATGATCCGGTCGATCGACCAGCGCGATTTCTCCGACCCGCGGGATTTCTCGGTCGCCTTGTTCTCGGTGATTCCTTCCTTCTCGTTGTTGCGAAGCCAGCTATGCGCCAACTTCACAGCGGGGTCCGTGGTGACCGCGTGGTTCCCTTCGAAGTTGTAGCCGACGAACGCGGGCGAGTTCCGCTTTCCTTTGGGCGAATAGATCAGAATGTCCATCCGGGGCCCATCATCCTTCGCCGTGAAGTAGATCGTGACCTGTTTGCGGGTCGCCTGTCCCTCCATGGCATCGGTCGGTCCCTCGGTGACGATGGCGCGGATCCCCTCCAGACGGACCGACGGCGTGCGACCATAGACTTCGCTTTCGAACATCCGCAAGATCTCGCCCCGCCGCTGCTGGTTCCACTGGGCTGGGGTGTCGATCTTCTCGCCGGATGAGGAGATGAGCGCTTCCGGCAAGGTGTAGGCCGGAACCTTCGACTCGTCTTCGTTGAAGACTTCCTTCTTGTCCTGAGCTTCCATGGATGAGACCATCGTCACAAGAACTCCGCAAACGCACACGACTCGCCACAACAGATTCATGGTCTTTCCCAGAGGTTTCGCGGAATGAGGGATTGGTCAGAGCACGGTCTCGCACTGAGCATCTGCAAGTTGTCAGCTCACAGTGTTCCGTCGTCCGTCAGAAGACGAAACCCCTCGGTGGAAGGAGTCCGATACCGTGCCACTTCGCCATGGTAACGCAATGTTAGAAATTGGGGAGTTCTCCTTGGGTTGAACACGAACTCCGGAATTCCCATCTTCCCACTCCCGCCGGGAGAGCCGCAGAAGCAAACTCGCGAATGGGGTTCGCATTGTGCGAACTTTGGCCTTGCCGGTTCGTGTTCTGCGAACTACAATGGATCGGAGTAGCGATCACCGGAGATGGAGCGGATGCGGGTCATCTCAAAGACACGGCTTCACGAGTTTTGGGGGACTCCCGGATACGAGGACTCTGAAGGTCCATTGCGAGCATGGCACACCCATGTCAGCCACAAAAGCGTGGCGTGGCATTCATGGGGCGATGTCAAGGCCGAGTTTGGATCGGCGAGCCTTGTCGGAAACTGCGTGGTGTTCAACCTCGGAGGGAACAAGTTCCGGCTGGCGACGCGCATCATGTATCCAAGCCAGAAGATCTTCATCCTGAAGTGTATGACGCACGCCGCATACGACGAGAACAAATGGAAGGCCGACTGCGGTTGCTTCGAGCCGCCCCCTCCGAAGCCCAGCCAGACAACGAAAGCGGTCACTCAAGAGGCGAAGACTGTGAAGCGAAAAAAACGAGGAACCTGACCATGGCGACCAAGACACAATTCCGGCTGAAGGGGAAGAATCGAGACTCCTATATGGAGCTGGTGCTCGATTTCCCCTTGGCATCGATCAAGTCCGACGAGCACCTTGCCGAAGCACAGCGTGTCATGGACGGACTGCTCACTCGTGATAAGTTCGACGTAGGCGAAGAGACCTACCTCGACGCCTTGAGTGACCTCGTGGGATCCTACGAAGACGAGCAGCATGCCATCGAGCCAGCCTCCGACGCCGACATGCTGCGTCATCTGATGGAGGCCAAGGGGGTGTCTCAGATGCAATTGAGCCGAGGCACCGGGTTGCCGAAGTCCACAGTTTCCGAGGTACTCGCCGGAAAGAAGCCGTTCAGTCGAAAGATGATCCACACGCTGGCGGGATACTTCCATGTGGATCTCGGAATGTTGGTGGCGAACATCTGACGGACGAGCGGCTCCGATAAAATCGGATCCGCTGTTGAAGATCGGTTTGCGACTTCCGAAGAAGTACCGCGTCGTGACGATGAGTCAGGCCAAGCTCCGCCCCAGTGAATTGCCGAGCAAAGAATCTGACGGCACAGTGTGTTCGGTGGCTGACCGTTTCCATCACTCGAAAGTCTATAAAGGTGTTCGGACCGCTTGATTTCCCGAACGCGACATCCGAGACTCAATCCACCCCGCTCATGGAGAACAGCCATGCCGACGATTCAAACCGCCGCCCAGGTTCTTGACCGCCACTCTCTGGAGATCCGTTGTGGCTTACTCGATTTGGCGGCGGCGTTTGATCGATTGGAACGCTCGGACGGGTTTCGGCAAACGGCGGATGATCCGCGGTTGAAGCTCATCGAGGAGGGGCTGCGAATTCTGGCGTCGCCCGGCGATGATCGGGCGGAGCGCCTTCAGATGCTCTTCAGCGACCAGTACGTTCCGAATTGGAAGTAGTGGACCTCAGTCGTTGAGTCGTCAGTTCTCAGTCTTCAGCCAGAGGCAGAGCGTCCCATTGAAACAGTGCGTTGCTTGAGCGGTTTCGGGAGTCGTCTTGATCTCCTCCCTCACCCCCAGCCCCTCTCCCGGGAGAGGGGAGCCGGAGCAGTTCAGAGTGGTGGAAGAACTGATTTATGCCCCTGATTCTTGAAGGCATCGTGACCACGCATTCCCCATCCGGGGTGCTCAATATCGCCCCCATGGGACCGATGGTGGACGAGTCGCTGACATGGCTTCAACTGCGACCGTTTCAGACCTCGACGACCTTTGCCAATCTCAAGGCGACAGGCGTCGGCGTGTTTCATGTCATTGATGATGTGCTGCTGATCGCTCAAGCTGCGCTCGGACCACTGGAATCAGTCCCCGAAACGCAACCCGCGATGACGATCACGGGAAGCGTCCTAATGGCTGCCGCGCGCTGGTATGAGTTCCGCGTCGAGACGCTCGATGATTCCCGCGAGCGGACCGAGATCATGTGCCGCGTGCAGCACGTGGGTCGTATCAAGGACTTGTTCGGCTTCCATCGCGCCCGGCACGCCGTCCTAGAGGCGACCATCCTGGCCACGCGCTGCCACCTGATTCCCGAGGGTGACTTGCGGAAACAACTGGCCGACCTGAAGACGATCGTCGACAAGACCGCCGGTCCCCATGAGCAGGCGGCCTTCCAACACGTTGAAAAGCACGTCGATGCCGCCTACAGCGGACGGTGAGGTCTCCAGCACGCTCCTCGCCACGGACGGCTACTTCTTGCCAAACCGTTCAATGGCTGCCTTCACAAAGGTCGGCTGGATTTGCCCGCCGTCATCATTGGCATACCCGGCGTGCTGGACCAGATAGACCAGCACCAGACCATGCTGCTTGTCGATCGTCATGTTGGTCGACAAGGCTCCGCCGTGGCCGAACGAATGCTCGGACACGCTCAGGCCCAGCCCGTAATTGTCCTTTAAGCCCGGTTCGGTCTGGCGGGAACTCATCTGCTGGACCGCCTCCGGAGAGAGGACTTTTGTCCCCTCGAACATTCCATCATTCAGCAACATCCGGCAGAAGTTCGACACATCGGTCGCCGTGGCGAACAGCCCCCCAGCGGGCATCGGCTGGCGGCTCTTCGCGTTCAGTGGATAGGTCAACTGGCTGATCGTGGTCTCATCGAGACCCGTCTTCGCGGCGTTCGGCTTGTAGGGCTTGGCCAGCCGGGTCAGTTGCTCTTCACTGGGCCAGTAGGTGGTGTCCTTCATCTTCAACGGGTCGAGGATTCGCTTTTGCAGAAACTCCTCATAGGACATCCCCGAGACGACCTCGATGATCCGCCCCCCCGTGTTGATCCCGGCGTTGCTGTAGACGTATTTCGTGCCCGGCTCTTGCAGCAGCGGCGTCATGGCATAGCTCAATGCACACTCTCGTAGCGTGAGGCCATCGAGTGTGGGCTTCTCCATTGGCGAGGCGAACGGCATTCCGGATGTATGGCACAGCACCTGCCGCACGGTGATTTTGCTGGCGGGCCGCTTGAGCGCGCGGTGCGTGTCGTCAACTTCAACAAGCACCCACAGATCCTTGAACTCCGGCAGGTACTTCTCAATCGGGTCATCCAGCTTCACCTTCCCCTCGTCGACGAGGACCATCATGGCGGCGGCTGTGATGGCCTTGGTCATGGAGGCGATCCAGACGATGTCGTTGGGCTGCATCGGTCTGGCATGGGCGATGTCGGCGTGACCAACGGCGGAGAGGTCGAGGAGCTGGTCCTTGTTGGCCACGAGGGTCACCGCTCCGGCGAGCGTATGCTTTTCAACAAACGGTTGGAGCGTGGCGGCGAGGCCGGTCGGTGACTTCTCTTCTGCCTGAAGCGGCGAACAGAGAGCGAACAGACCACAGATCCACAGAACCGCTGACAATCGAACCATGTTCATGCGAGCACTTTCGTTCTGGATCAAGGGGCCGGGCCATCAAGGATCAGCCGCTTCCCGAGGCTCACGACCTCATCCACTTGATACCCGACACTCCGGAAGAACGCCAGCATGTCGGCGTTCGTCGAGCGGACTTGGTGAGCCGCAAGGCGCTAGCCGCGGGTTCTGGCGCGCGGATGATGAGCAGAACCGGCGAGCTAGCACTCCACCGCAAAAGTCATGCATCACTCGAAGCGGAAGAACGGGTGGAGGCTGGGGTGACATCGCCGTTGGTGACCAGGAACTTCTGCAGTCGAGGACTAGGTTGGAGTCCAGCCTTCAGGCTGTTCCGGACAGGCTAAAGCCTGGACTCCAGACCCGTACCGGGGCCAGGCAGACAGAATTTCGCCCATGCTCATAGTCAAGCAATTTTGGGCATAGCCCTCGGAATGGCATTCTGGGGTTTGCAACTTTGCCTGTTGCGCATTATTTTCCAGTTGTGCGGCCTCTGGTGCCGCATGTATTGGACTTTTGCGATGCTGATCGAGCCCCTTGAATGACTCACTGTGAATGCCGTTGGGCGAGATTGCTCTTTGTTTTTTTGTGGTTAGCCTCCTCCGGGGTGCTGGCTGCGGAGGAAGCGCTTTCGCCGGAAGCGGTCACCCTCCTGGAGCATCTTGAGCCACTTTGGGACGGGATGAGGAGTGATGTCGTATCGTTCGACATCGAGTATCAGTTGTTTATGCAGGTCAAGCCGGACGGCGAATGGCCTCGGGACAAAGTCCTGGCCGCACTTCAGCGACACGATCTGGCCCAGGGGGTTGAACAGATCCCCGCCCTATTCAAAGAACTGGCGACGAAATCGAAGCCCGTGGCGATCGCCAGGCACCTTCAAAAACAAGGGAGCGAAGAACGCTATTCGGTCGGCAAAAAAACGATCCTGATGGATGAAACGGTCAGCCTCATTGCGGAAGAGCCACGGAAGCTGCTGCGAGCCCTGGACCGCGGCCGGGAGGGGGAGGGGTATTACAGCATCGAGTATTTCCGGGTTCCGACGAAGACCCGCGAGGGAGGGCTCCGGGCCAGCTCCGTGGAGCGAAATGGGGATCTTGTGACCATCGGCACAAAGACGGTCGCCCGCGACGGAGTGACGATTGAGACGTTTGTGGACCTCGACTGGGCCACGGGAGTCGTGCTGCACCGGCGCTCACTCCGGGAGGGGGTGCTTTACCGTGAGATGGACTATTCCGGGATTACGACTTTTCCGGGGAACCTGACGATTCCCCGCGTCGTGACCACACTCAACTATGCCAACGGGTTCCTGAAGAGCATGGACTTGGTCCTTCTGGGAGCAGCACAGTTCAACATGCCACTCCCCAAAGAGACTTTCGAACTGACGAAACCAGCCGACTGGGTGGCCCTCGACTATCGAGGGAATGCAGCGGGCACGAAGTTTGATCTCCCGCCTCAAGACATTGCCAACATCCGTACCGTGATCCCTAGCCAACCATTGGAACCATTTCAGGTGACGGACACCAAGTTCGTCATCGAAAGATCACCCTGGCGCCGCGCGCTGCTGGCCATCAACGGGGTTGTCTTTCTCGGTGTCGCGGTCTGGTTCTGGAGACGCGGCGGATCCCGCGAATCCACGAAATAACTCACATCACGCTGGATGTTCTGGAGCGAGAGTATCGCCCTAGAACATTGAGCACAAAACGGGAGGGGAGTCATGAAGCTTTTTTTGGGAACGGGCCTCTTAGCCATTGCTGGCTTGGCGTGTCTTCTAGCAGCTGTGGAAGCGGAGAGCTTGGCGGACTGCACTCCGTCGGTGCCACAGATTCCTGCGACGTGCATTCCGCCACAAGAGTACCCTCCGATTCACCCCATAGGGGGATGCGTGGATGACGGCACCGGATCCTGCATGGAAGATGGATGCGACAGCTCGGATCAGATCTGGGGCATCCTCATCCAGGGGGGATGCGCTCCCGGCATCATTCGCGAGGGGAGCATCGACCGTTGTCAGGCGCAAGCCCATACACAACTGATCGCGGTCCATGCCTGGGCGCCCACTTGTGCGATCCGCCAAGGCAACTGCGAATGCTTCTGGATGCAATTGGATGATGAGACCAACATTCCGATGTGCGTCTGTGCTGAACTGCCCCCACTGACCAATTGACCTGACGGCCAAATGGTTCAAACACCCACTCGTTCCATCCCAGCCTCGTTCCAATCCTGGAACGAGGTTTTTTGTTCGGTTAGCTAAATGCAGACTCTGCCGTGTATGCGTCGCAAACGTCGGTGAATTGACCCCCACGGGGTCTCGCCCCATCGCCCAGGGTTGCCCGCACGGCGGGAATCCCTGGGATTTCGATCGATTTCAGCCGTTTCAACCCCCAGGGGGTTGCGTCCGATGACTGCCGCAACCCCGTGGGGGTTGATGGGCGTTCGGGATGACTGACCCAGGGTCTGCCGCTGCGCAGCCGACCCTGGGCTACGAGACGAGACCCCGTTGGGGTCAAAGACCGGTCCGATTCTGAATT
>JAYSVZ010000472.1:0-4537 GCA_043718305.1 Planctomycetota bacterium
GACTTCAGCGGTGACGGTGCTGCATGTGAATCATATTGATCTCCATGGAATTGTGACTGACCCGGTGACATGCCAGAGGTGGAAGAGAGCGGCTTGTTCGCTGTCATTCCGTCAGTTTGGGTCGAGGCGCGATCTCTAAGCTGTGGCTTATCCAAAGCTCTCAAAGTGACTTGCGACCATCTCCCGATTTGGTGGTGAAGCGGCATGCGGGTTGCCCCCTTCTGAGACAGTTCAGTGCCACTGAACTCCGGATGATTCTCGGGCTCGGAACGAGAAAGGAACTTCCGGGTGGTCACATCGAGGAGGATGGATGATGGATTTGCGAAAGAGCATTCTGGCGGTGGGTTTCGGCTTGGGTTTGGCTGTTCAGTCACCCGGTGACGAGCTGGTGCCGCCACCTCCCCCAATGGCCGAGTCGACCGATGTCGAGATCGAAGTCGAGGCCCCCGATGTGGCCTACATCATCGTCGATGGCGCGACCGACTCGAAGCAGGGGACCAAGCGGAAGATCCGCGTGTCGCGCCACAAAAAGCGGACGACATGCACCATCGTCGCGAACTGGTCCGAGATGGGACAGGACCGCCGGATCGAGCGGACCGTGACTCTGAAGAAGGGGGCCAAGGTCGTGTTCACTCTTGATGATCTCACGACGCAGGAGCAGCAACTCCTCGATCTGACGAACAACGCGCGGGCCCGATCGGGCCTGGCGATGCTGCGAATCGACCCCCGCTTGTGCCGGGCAGCCCGGCTGCACAGTGCCAACATGGCCCGGTACAACTCGATGTCACATAACCTGGAAGGGCGTTCGCATCAGCACCGTACGCGGGATGCGGGCTACCCCAGCGGGATGGTGGCGGAAAACATCTGCTACAGCCAATCCGACCCGCAGCAGGCGATCAACACCTGGCTGAACTCCAGCGGCCATCGAGCGAACATGTTGTCATCGCAGTATGCCGATCTCGGAGTGGGCATCGCCTACAGTGCTGGCCGTCCCTACTACACCCAGGTGTTCGGACGGTAGTTCGGTTGTGCCGAATTCGAATGACGGCATCCAGCTGCGAGAGCGGCTGTCGTTCGAAACACTGGCGACCCAAAGCGACCGCCAGTGGCACCTCGAATATCCCCTCGTGTCGATAGAGCCAATTCTGCCGCGTGCAGAATAAAATCGACTAACCGCCGGTCCGTTGTTTGATGAGGTTCATGATGGTCGGCCAGAAATACCAACCTGCCCCGATCACGCCCGCGATCGCTCCGAGGTAGAGGATCAGGCCCAGAATCCCCAGCGTCCCCTCTCGGAGGCGGGTCAGGAGATTCCACCATTTCTGGCGGTTGTACTGCTTCTCAATGATCTTAAATTCATCGGCCAGCGAGCGGCTTTTGGAGGCGCTCTGCTGACGAATCAACATCTTGCGAGTTTCATCCTCGAAGGCTGGAACCTGCGTCAGGGGCTTGAATGGTCCCTTGGCCGTTTCCGCCACAGTGGTCCGCTCGTTCATGCGGTCGGTTCGGATGGCTTGAGTGAGTTGCGCCGTTGACAGCTTGGCAATGTTCGGCTTCCCAGCGGCATCAACGGTCTTCACGTACCACGACCCGTCCATGCCAGCCACGGTCTTGCCGCCATCCATCGGTCCGGCCTGGGTCGAGGCGAGGCCCCGCGACGCGGGAGCCTGCGTCGAGGCCATTGTGTTCCGCATGTTTGTCATCGTGGGCGACGAGCTGCTTCGGCGGGCCACCTGCTTGTTTGGATCGTTGATGAATGAGAGGGCCTCGCCCGCTAAGCCGAGCGCTTCCAGATCCTTCACCAAGTCTTTCATGTGCTGGTAGCGGTGTTTGGGATCCTTGGCCATCGCCTTGTCACAGATCAGACTGAGCCGCTCGGGAACCTGAGGGTTGACGCGATGTGCGGGCTGAAAGGCTCCCTTCTCTTTGTTCGTGATCAGTTCGACGATCGATTCACCGCCGAACGGCACTTTGCCGGTCAGGAAGTGGTACATCGTCACGCCGAGCGCATAGATGTCGCACCGGTTGTCGACATGCTTGGCGTTCCGAGCTTGTTCGGGGGGCATGTAGTGCGGCGTCCCCAAGCCGGTCCCGCTTTGGGTCATCGACATATCTTCATCGGTCGACTTGGCCAGTCCCAGGTCGGCGACCTTGATGATTCCCTTTTTCGTCACCAGCAGGTTGTCCGGCTTGATGTCGCGATGGATCATGCTCAGGTCATGCGCATGCTGCAGCGCCTCGGCAACGACCATGGTCACGAGGACCGCATCCGCCACCGGCAGCTTACCCAGGTCGTCGACCCAGTCCTGCATGCTCTGGCCATCCATCAACTCCATGGCCACGAAATGGAGATTGTTGACTTCGAAGACCCCGAAGCACTGGACGACGTTGGGGTGATTGATCTTGGCCATCGCGCGGGCTTCGCGGACAAACCGCTCCAGGAATCCCGGCTTCTGAGCCAGTTCCTTCATCATCACCTTGAGGGCACAAGGCCGATCGAGGCTGATCTGCTGAGCGAGGTAGACGGTTCCCATCCCGCCCTGCCCGAGCTTTTTGGTGATTTTGAAATCGCCAAGGATCTGCTCCTTCGACTCCTTGCCATCCTTTGCCTTGGCTTCCCCTTCGGCTTTGGGTGTGGATTTCTTGGGGTCGGGTGAGGTGGGCTGCCCCATGACCTGCGTCCTTTCCAGACCGCCCGAGGCATCAGCCCCCGTGACGATGGTTTCGCCGAGATTGGTGGAGACAATCGTTTTGGTTCGTGGATCGGACGTGGCCATAATCAATCCTCCCATGTGTGACCCATCGGGTCAGGTTCATGTGATGTAGATTATGCACACCCTCGATTCCGTTTGCCATCCGAATGTTCCCCAATTCTTGCGTCATCGGAAAGATTGCCGCAAGCGAAGAATCGTGAATTTCGCGATGTTCGATCACGTTGTTTACTGGCAACCCTTTGCTTGATACGTTCCGCTCGGCAATCTGGGGGCTGTGGGTGGAGAATCGTCACAACCGGCAATTTGAGGAGAAACACTCAGTGCGATACACACGCTACAAGTGCGCTACCAGTCGATTCATGGCCGGGAGCGTTTGTCACGCGCGACCCAGGGAGATTATTTTCGATCACTTGCCTCATTGACCTTTCCATGAATCGCCCGGTCGAGCACGTTCATCGTGATCCGCTGCACCCGTTCATCGGGGCCGTGCGGCCGGCTCCAGTGGCTCCAGGGGAGGACATGCCCCGGCGGGTCGGAAAGTCCCTGGCTCCAGAAGATGCTGCTGGCGTTGAAGACCACATTCCCCTTCGGGCCGTTGTAGACCGTGGCCGTCCATCTCTGGGGAGTCTCGCCGCCGACCCAGGCTGTGCCGGTGCCGACCACTTCCAGGCTCGGGATCTCAGCCGGGTCACCGTGGTACTCCCAGCCGATGAGTCCGGGGATGTGGTCACCGGCCTTCATGCCGCTGCCCGCGAAGATCCAGTGGTCGGGCTTCGTGCAAATCCAGTCGCCGCCGCCGTTGACCGGTTCGACATTGCGAGCCCCCATCAAAAATCCCTCATCAGGGCCATGCACAGGAAAGGGTCCGTGGTCCTTGGCCCGCGCGAGAGCAATCGGACGGTCGCCCCCATACGGCCCCCCGCGAAACATGATCCGGTTCGGTCGGCCATCGAACCCGGCCCGTAGCGGAGTCACCCAGCAAACGCTATTGCCCGATAGAAACATCAGATTCACCCCCTCGTCGCGCATCTTCGTGACGCTGCGGAACTGGCGGATGTCCCAGTATTCATCGTGGCCCACGCTGGCGAAGACCTTGCACTTTAAGCCCCGGTCCGGCGTCAGCAGGTCGCTGTTGCAGACGTAGCTCACATCGTATCCCTGCTGCTCCAGCCAGTACGCGAACGGGAACTCCAGCGGCAAATACTCCCCCGCTCCGATCGTGAGCGGGTCATCGACGACGCTCATGAACTGGGCCTCGCGACCATAGGGCCGGTCGAAGCTGACATCGGCCCATGGCCCCTGGTTCCCCTTCGGATCGGTGTAAACCGAGTAGACGCTGGGCCACTGATTGTAGGCTTGCCACGTGTTGTCCGAGACCTGAAACAGCACATCTGCCGGGCGATCATCCGTCACAACAAAGATCACATAGCTCTGCCAGTAGGGCTCGTTCTCGGTGGCCGGGATCGTCGTCAGCCGCCCAAGATAAACCCCACTGAGCCAGTCGCTGGGGATCGTCAACGAGTGTGATGTCTCCCAGCGGCACTCGTGCAAGTTCTTATCGCCGGGTGTCGGCGTTGGCTGGGTCTGGCCCTCGATCGGGCCGACCTTCGACATCAGCCTCGCTCCTTTGCCGCCATAGTAGCCAGTGCGGAAGAACTCAATGGTGAAGGGCCTCGGCGGATTGGTCGAGACCTTGATGTCGATCGACTCGCCCGCCTTCACGCTCTGCTTCGAGCAGTACCCCTCGATCCACGGCGAGCGGTACTTGCTGCCATCCACGCGAACCCGCGTGAGCTGCCAGTCGGTCGCGCCGGGGCGGGCGT
>JAYSVZ010000473.1:0-1586 GCA_043718305.1 Planctomycetota bacterium
CTCAAGCTCAAGCGGGAGATCGAGCAGGCCACCAAGACTCTCGCCGAGACCGAGAAGGCCCTTGTCACGCAGACCGAAGCCCTGACGAAGGCCAACGAAGCCAAGGTCGTCGCCGATAAGGGAAACACCGACGCAGCTGCCGTTCTCGTCGATGCCCAGAATAAGGCCGAAGCTGCCAAGGTCGCCGCCGATGCCGCGACGAAGGTCGCCACGGATGCGGATGCCGTTGTGAAAACGACCACCACGACGGTCGCCGCGACGAAGCAGACAATGGCCACCGCGATGGCCAGCCTTACGCAAGTCGACGTGGCGCTGGCCGCTGTGAGGACCGAAGTCGAAGCTGCGAACGGAACGCTGAAGACGGTTCGTGAAGGGTGGCTGGGGCAGCAGCGGGCCGTGGAGACGACCTTGACCGAGATGGGTCAGTGGGTGTCGTTCAACCGCGAAGTGGCCCACATTTTCCACAAGCGGTGTGTCGCCTGCCACAACGCGCGGATGGCCAAGGGGCGGCTCAATATGGAGTCGTTCGCCACCCTCATGAAGGGCGGCGAATCAGGCCCGGCGATTGAACCGGGTAAGGCCGATTGCAACCTGTGCGGACAGATCGGCGATGGCTCGATGCCCAAGGACGCTGATCCGCTCGCCAAGGAGCAGATCGACATCATCGCCAAGTGGGTCGCCCTCGGAGCCCAGCTCGATGCCGGGATCGACCCGAATGCTCATCTCATCAAGATCATGCCGAAACAGGTCCAGCCCGCCGCACCCGAGGCCTACCCAATGGCCGTGCCGGTGACAGCGGTGGCCTTGAACGCCGATGCAACGATCGTGGCCTCATCCGGGTATCACGAGGTGCTGCTGTACAACCCGGCGGATGGGGCGTTGATCCGCCGGATCACGAATGTGGCCGAACGGGTGCATGACATCGCGTTCACTCCGGATGGTCAGCGGATCGCGATCGCGGGGGGGACACCGGGACAGATGGGTGAGGTGAAGGTCTTCAGCGTCGCCGATGGGGCATTGCTCGCCGATCTGGTGACGGTCGAGGACGCGGTCTTCTCGGTGGCCTTCAGCACCGATGGCACGCGACTCGCGGCGAGCGGCGCGGACCGCACGATCCGCGTGTTCGATGCTGCGACCTATGCCGAGCAACTGGTCATCGAAGACCACGCCGATTGGGTGATGGATGTCGCTTGGTCACCCGATGGAACCAAGCTGGCCAGTGCCAGCCGCGACAAGACCGCCAAGGTGTTCGACGCCAAGACGGGCGATGCCCAGACGACCTTTAACACGCACGGCGATGTGGTCTACACCGTGGGCTGGCTGGCTGATAATGCTCAAGTCATTACCGGCGGAGGGGACAACCGGATGCGGGTCTGGAAGTCTGCGGATGCGGCCCAGGTTCGCGAAATCGGCGGCTTCGGCGGGGCGGTGTTCCGGCTGCAGGTGCTGGCCGACAACCGCGTCTTCAGTTGCTCGGCAGACAAGACGGCCCGCCTGCACAACGCCAACGATGCCGCCCAGATCAAGCAGTTCGCGGGCCACGGCGACTGGGTCTACTCCGTCAGCTTCAGCCCCGCCAACCGCCT
>JAYSVZ010000474.1:0-1585 GCA_043718305.1 Planctomycetota bacterium
TTGTTCGGGTCGATCACCGCAGCTGTCTCGCTACAGGCTCGGTCGCCGACCTTCCAGCCGACGACACGGCCCCCGACTTGCTCGATCGTCCCGGCGAACTCATGCCCCAGAATCACCGGGTAGTTGACGGGCCAACTGTGATCGGCGGTCCACTGGTGCAGGTCGCTGCCGCAGACGCCAACGGCCCCGACCTTGAGGAGAATGTCTTCGTCCCCAATGGTCGGACGCTCGACCTGGCGAAGTTCGACAGAACCCTTCTGCGGGGCGAAGTTGACGACAGCGGTTTGTTTCATGGGAGGTGGCTCAAGAAAACCGAGAAGTTCGCCCGGTATGGTCACAAGATCGAGATGTTCCGGCAAGTTCGCATGGGGAAGTTGTCAGTCGTCAGTTCTCAGTATTCAGCCAGAGGGAGCCTGGAAGCAATGCGTTGGCAGAGAACGATTCAATGGATGGTCTTCTCTTGTAGCCACGTCTGGCCAGAGCGTGGGCGATTAACCCCATTCGCCCACGTTCTGGCGAACGTGGCTACGGTTCTATTCCACCCGCGCGAAGAATATACGACTGACAACTCACCCGCTTTGAAAAACTCCTGAACCCATTCGGTTTTCTGACAGTGCTTGTTTCGACTCACAGGTCGACCTACGATCCATGCTATGCCTGCCATCGAAGTCCAGAACCTGTCTAAGCAATACCGCGTCTACCAGAAACGTGAGGGGCTGTGGGCTTCCGTGAAGGGGTTGTTTCATCGCGAATACAAGACAGTGGATGCCGTCCGCGATGTGAGCTTCACGATCGAAGAGGGGGAGATGGTCGCCTTCCTGGGACCGAATGGGGCGGGAAAGACGACGACGCTCAAGCTTCTCTCGGGGCTGATCTTCCCGACCAGCGGGACAGCGACCGCGCTGGGGTATGTCCCCTGGGAGCGGAATTATGACTACCGGCGGCGGTTCGCTCTGGTGATGGGGCAGAAGAATCAACTCTGGTGGGATCTCCCCGCCCAGGAGTCATTTCGCCTCCACAAAGAGATCTACGGGATCGAGGACCAGCAGTTCCGCCGCCGGATGGATGAGCTGATCTCGCTGCTCGAAGTCTCTCAACTCATCAGCCGACCGGTCCGGGAGTTGTCGCTGGGCGAGCGGATGCGGATGGAGCTGATCGCCTCGCTGCTGCATAGCCCCGACCTGCTGCTGCTCGACGAGCCGACAATCGGCCTGGATGTCGTGTCGCAACGGAAGGTGCAGGAGTTCCTGAAGTTCTACCAGTCAGAGCACAAGATCACGGTGCTGTTGACCAGTCACTACATGAAGGATGTCGAGGCCCTCTGCACGCGGGCGGTGGTCATTAACCAGGGAGTCATTAAGCACGATGGCCCGCTCGCCGAGATCGTGGAGCGGTTTAGCAAAGAGAAGGTGATCCAACTTCAAATCGCCGGCGAAGTCCCGACCGACCTGGAGCAGTACGGCACCGTCCTGGAAGCCAAAGCCCCGCGAATCAAACTGAAAGTCGAACGGACCCGCGTTCCAGCCACGCTCAGTGCCTTGCTGGAACGCTGTCAGATCGAAGACATCAGTGTCCAGGACCGGCC
>JAYSVZ010000475.1:0-4525 GCA_043718305.1 Planctomycetota bacterium
GATGGCCAGCCATCGATCGTTCGGCGAGCTTCGTTCGCATCTGATGCGGGTTGCGTTAGACTCTGGACCGTTGCCAGTTCTTGGCGGACCGGGCCGGGACTACGGGGCTGAAGCCCCCAGCGGCTCCGCTTCAAATGCCTCGTTTTCTGATGCCTGCCATGAAAGCCCTCGTCAAGAAGCACTCCCAAGTCGGTCTCTGGCTCGAAGATGTTCCCGTGCCGGAGGTCGGGCCGACGGACTGCCTCATCAAGGTCGACCGGACCGGCATCTGCGGGACCGATGTGCATATCTACAACTGGGACTCGTGGGCTCAGAAAACGATTCCGGTCCCGATGGTGGTCGGACATGAGTTCGTCGGCGAGATCGTGCAGGTCGGGGCCCAGGTGAAGGATTTTTTCGCTGGTGAAATCGTCAGTGGCGAGGGTCACGTCGTCTGCGGACACTGCCGGAACTGCTTGGCGGGGCGTCGGCATCTGTGTGCGCACACGGTCGGCGTCGGGGTCAACCGACCCGGGGCGTTTGCCGAGTATGTGTCGATTCCACAGACGAATGTCTGGCACCACGACGCGTCGATCGACCGCGACATCGCCTCGATCTTCGACCCCTTCGGCAACGCCGTTCACACCGCTCTCTCGTTCGACATGCTCGGCGAGGACGTACTGATCACGGGAGCCGGGCCGATCGGCTGCATGGCGACGGCGATCGCGCAGTACGCCGGGGCACGGTATGTCGTCGTCACCGATGTGAACCCCTGGCGGCTCGACCTCGCGAAGAAGATGGGAGCTGATCGCGTCGTCGATGTGCGTACGGAAAAGTTAGCCGATGTGCAGAGGGAACTCGGGATGAAGGAGGGGTTCGATGTCGGCCTGGAGATGAGCGGCAACCCGAGTGCCTTCCGCGACATGATTGCGAGCATGGCTCACGGCGGAAAAATCGCGATGCTCGGCATCCCCGAGAAAGAGATGTCGATCGACTGGAACACTGTCGTCTTCAACATGCTGACCATCAAGGGCATCTACGGTCGCGAGATGTACGAGACGTGGTACAAGATGACCGTCATGCTGCAAGGCGGCCTGAAAATCGACCCCGTCATCACCCACCGCTTCCACGCCAGCGAGTTCGAACAGGGCTTCGCCGCCATGCGCTCGGGGCAGTCGGGGAAGGTGATTTTGGATTGGAAGGGGTTTTGATGGGGGGGCTGTCAGTGATCAGTTGTCAGCCAGAAACAGAACGCAACGGAGATTGGCCGCTCAAGCATTCCGAAGAGTGCCCGCATCGCGTTGGCGTTCAAGAAACATTCCGGGCTTGAGGACCGGCAGTCCATAAAACTGGTTGCCAAGCAACGTCATGAAGTTGATGAGAGCACTACGGCACGCGGGCGAAGCGGAGCTTCGGGGAGATTGTTAGAATCTCGGTCCGAAGTTCCGGCTTGGGGCCGCATCTCCCCCGAGGTCTTCGCCGCTGCCATGGCCCAGTGCCGACTGGTCGCGACGGCTCTGGGCAAGCAACTGGGGTAAGGCAGGTACGGCCCTCTCTGCGTTTGCATGTTCCGGGAACTTCCCGAGGAAACAATGGTTCCTGACACCTTTAATCCGCCCACCCAAAGGAATGCCCCTTATAAACTAATACAGTGGAGCTCAATACACAGCTTGGTTGTGCCTCTGTGAACGCTTCGACTTGGCGGTGACCCGACAACCCGCATCACTCGAGCCCGAGGTGACTGGCTAGGTCTTCTCTCGTGCGACGCTCTCATTCGCGACTCTCCCCCAGCTTACGCCGGCGCACCCTGACACTTTTATTGCTCCCTGTTGGGCAGTTTGACCAACTGGAACCAGTAGTTGGTCATCAGCTTCATGGCGTCCATTAAGCCTTGGATTGTTACGGGCTTGGTGATGAACGAGTTCACTCCGAGGTCGTACGAGCGGAGAATGTCCGTTTCGGCGGCCGAGGTCGTCAAGATCACCACCGGGATGTGATGCAGCAGCGGGTGGGCCTTGATCTCCTGGAGAACTTCTCGTCCGTCCTTGCGGGGCATGTTGAGGTCGAGCAGGATCAGCCCCGGAAGGGGATGCAAAGACTCGTCGGAAAACTGTCCCCGGTGCAGGAGGTAATCCATCAACTCCTCGCCGTCATTGACAAAGCGCAAGCCGTTCTCCAGGCGGGCCGCCTGAAAGGCTTTTTCCGCCATGAGACGATCATCGGCATCGTCATCGGCCATCAGAATATCGACGGGTTCACCGAGTTTATGCATGATGAGGGGCTCCTAGGGCATGATGACCGATTCCCGTTTCTTGTTCCAGTGGTAAAGTGACGATCAAGCGAGTCCCCTCGCCGGGGACACTTCGAGCCGTGATTGTCCCGCCGTGGCGACCGACGATCTTATCACAAATCGCCAAGCCAATCCCCGTGCCTTCGTACTCCCCGCGTCCGTGCAAGCGCTGAAAGGGAGCGAAAATCCGGTCCAGGTATTTTTCGTCGAAGCCGATCCCATTGTCCTGGACCGTGATCTCACACGCTCGCGATCCGAGACCGATATCCGAATCCCGTGAGATGGTGCGAGACTGCACGGAGACCACCGGCGGCACATCCCGCCGATGAAACTTGAGTGCGTTGCCGATCAGGTTTTGGAGCAGCTGATGCATTTGAAACGGATCGGCTGCGAGGGTCGGCAAGGGGCCCAGTTCCACTTGCCCCCCCGTGGACTGAATGCGGGCTTCCAAGTCGGACAGCACCTCGTGGGCCACCTGAGTCAGGTCGACTTGTTCAAAGGGTTTCGCCTGTGTGGCCACGCGGGAATAAATCAGCAGGTCGTTGATGAACTGTTGCATGCGAGCGGCGGCGCTGCGCATCCGTTGCAGGTAGTCGTGGGCTTCGGCACTCAGTGATGACCCGGCGGCACCCTCGATCATGCTGCCAAATGTCTGCACTTTGCGGAGCGGCTCCTGCAAATCGTGCGAGGCGATGTAGGCGAACTGCTCCAGTTCCCGGTTCGAGCGGGTCAGCTCTTCCGCCTGGCGAGCCAACGCCAAACGGGCCTGTTTCTGTTCCGTGATGTCGTCGGCGAGACCCAGAAAACCAGTGATCTCCCCGTCCGCATTCTTCACCGCCGTCACGACTAGCTTGACTGTGAACTCTTCTCCGTCCTGGCGAACATAAGTCCACTCGCGATGATCAAACCGTCCCTGCTTCGCGTCGGCCACGAACACCTCGAACCCCTCCACGGGGTAGCCCAATTCGCGGGTCAGCTCAGCCCCACGGGCCTGCACCTCCTCTCGCACATGGAACAGTTTTGGAGTCTGCTTGCCGATCATGTCCGCTGCGGAATACCCCAGTAGATTCTCGGCACCGCTATTGAAGACCGTGATCAGTCCTTGGGCATCAGTGGCAATGATCGAGACCTGCGTCGAGGCCGCCAGCACGCCCTCCAGCTGAGAGTTGACAGCGGCCAGTGCCTGCTCGGCCGATTTCCGCTCAGTGATGTCGGTGTGCGAACCCGACATGCGGACGGCTTTTCCCGAGGCGTCGCGTTGAGCGATGCCTCGCGCCAGGATCCAGCGCCAGCCACCCGATTTGTGGGCCATGCGAAACTCGACGAAGTATTCGGAGCACTGGCCGTCGAAATATTCTTGCAGGTGCTGCTTGGCGCGGGGCAGGTCCTCGGGACGTACCAGTCGCTCCCATTCCGAGAGCTCGTTCGTGATTTCCTCCTCGGCATAGCCCAGCATCGACTTCCATCGCGCGGAGAAAAAAACTTCTCCGGTCGTGACGTTCCAATCCCAAATGCCATCTCGCGAGCCTTCCAAGGCCAGCGCGAATCGCTCCTGGCTCTCTTGAAGTTCACGAGCAGTACGGCGACTTTCGGTAATGTCCCAGCAGACGCCGGTCATGTGCAACGCCTGGCCTGTCGCATCGCGATAGACCTTTCCTCGGGCTCCCAAGACATGCAGGCTGCCATCCGGCCAAATGACTCGATACTCGGTATCGTAGGGCACCCCTTCCTCAACGGTGCGCTTCACATCTCGAATGACTCCATCCCGGTCATCGGAGTGAACCATCGGGATAAAGTCCTCAAAACGAGGGGATAACGTCCCGGACTCCCGACCAAACAACCTGGGAATGAAGTGGTCCCAGGTGATCATATCGCTGGCCACGTTCCAGCTCCAGGTGCCGACTCCTGCGGACATGAGAGCCAGATTCAGACGCTCTTCACTCGCCTGACGCGCCTGCTGCGCCTGTTCACGTTGGGCGATCTGAGACTGCAATGCCTGGTTGGCGGTCCCCAGCTCCGCAGTCCGTTCCCCGACGCGGTGTTCCAGTTCGGTAGAGACGCGGGCGAACTGCCGCATCGCGTACACCATGACGATGCCTCCCAAGCCGGCGAGTAAAAGCATCAGCGTGGTCGACTCCATCAAGTTGCGAGTGGCCTGAGCTTCCGCCTGGTCGAGGGCAACCTCGACTTCCAGAACCCCTCGGACATCCCCTTCCTTCCAATCTCGGCGCGGCGAATCGGGATGCTCGTTATGGC
>JAYSVZ010000476.1:0-14792 GCA_043718305.1 Planctomycetota bacterium
ATCAACCAGTTCCGACTCAAGACGTTCGTACTCATCACACGTACTCCAGGAAGACAGGAAGACAGGAAGACAGGAAGACAGGAAGACAGGAAGATAGGAAGATAGGAAGATAGGAAGATAGGAAGATAGGAAGATAGGAAGATAGGAAGATAGGAAGATAGGAAGATACCTATCGTTGAACTCCTTCCATCTTTGCCATGTTAGTCTGGCTACGCATTCATGCAAGCGTCATCTCGCCAAACTGCCGTGAAATCATCAAATTGTGTTTGCTGTCGCGTAGCCCCCAGATACCCGCTGCGTGAGCGAAGCTAGCGTCTTCGAAACGAACGGCTGGAACCGTCAGGAAACGGCCCGCCTGCTGGGGATCAACCGCACGACGCTCTACAAGAAGATGAAGAAGTACGACATCGAGTACGAGTCGCACATCGAAGTTGGGATGATGTAGGGGAGCGGCCAGACTCTTCAGGCGGCCATCTCAAGTCATCGTGAGTGCCGCGTGATGCGAGACGGCCTGGAAAGGCCGTCTTACGGACCGCTTAATGGAGGAGGCTCCTGCGGGAAGAACCGCTTCAGCTTCAGAAACGGGCGCTCCAAACAGACCCAACTCACCCCCGCCAAAGCCAGCGTGAGCAGGCTTAACAACTGAAATCGCCACAGCGGATGGAGCAGGTGGTACTCGACGTACGACATGCCGCACCAGCCCAGCAGCCAGATCAGCAGAGGCGGTGTAAAGTTGTGGTACAGGTAGATGCCGTAGCTGATCTTGCCGATGCCGACGACCTCGGGGAGCGAAAGCAGGCGACCGAGGGGGCCGGAGAAACCGCGCGCGGCGCGGTCGACGACTTCGGCGAACACGAGCGACATGGCTGTGCCTCGGAGGACTTCCCACTCGAGGCCCAGCCAGCGCGATGCGGCGAGAGTCTGAAGCCCGATAAAGACCGGCAACGCCCCGTAGATGCGGACGCGGCGATAGACCGTCGCCCACCGCGGATCACCAGCCAGCAGAGCGAGTAGCGCTCCGGCTCCCAGCGAGTCCGCCGATGCGGGCATCATCAATGTCGACTCCCACTCCGGCACCAGCCGCTGCATTGCCAGGCGGAAGAGCGGACCGATCCCGATCATGGCGATGGCCCCGATGACGGCATTCCTCCAACGACAGAGCAGGACCACCCCCGGCCAGAGTAGATAGAACTGCTCTTCGGCTGCCAGCGACCAGAAGTGGCTCGCGTAGTCGATCCGGTGCGTAATCGCGGTGTAGATTCCCGTGAGATAGGTCGCGTGCCAGATGACCCGGGCGCGAGATTCTTCAAAACCGATCGCACACAGAATCGCGAGCAGAACGTAGTACGCCGGAAAGATCCGCAGCGCTCGCCGCACATAGAAGTCTCGAAAGACGCGGCCCATTCCTGTTCCGGAGGGGGGACGAATTCGAAGTAATATCCCCGTAATCAAATAACCACTCAGGACGAAAAAGAGATGGACACCAAAATGCCCCCACGGTAATCCAAGCTGGTACGTGACTTTCAGCGGGGGCTCTCCCGATCCGGGGATCGCGATCGTGGAACCGAACATCCAGTGCGACCACAACACCGCCAGGATCGCCACCGCCCGCAGCCCGTCGAGCTGCGGCATGTAAGTGGGTGAGTCGCGATCGAGAGGCGAGATGTTGGCTGAACTCGTCAGAATACGCCTCCGATTGTCGTGGTTCGCTCCGCGAACCAACGTTGGATCGCGGAGCGATCCACGACTCAGCAGCTACTTGGAATCGCGCCGACCGACCGTTTCGAGGATCGCCACAATCGCCAACACACACAGCACGAGGGCGATCACGAGCAATGCTCCGGTCCAGTCCTGGACCCGGTAAAGAAGCAGTGCTCCGAGACCAGTCGTAATCGTACAGAGGTGAACCGTCAGCACCGCGTTCTTCCGCGACAGCCCCAGTTCGACAAGGCGGTGGGAAAAGTGCGACTTGTCCGGTTGAAACGGGCTGCGGCCTTGCGACAGCCGAATCAACATCACCGACGTGAAGTCATACAGCGGGACCGCGAGTACACACAACGGGGCCAGGATCACCGACCGCGACGTTTGACCCTCATCATAGAACGTTCCCATCAAGGTCAGTGATGCGAGCATCACGCCCAGAAACATGCTCCCCGAATCGCCCATGAAGATCTTCGCGGGCGGCCAGTTATGGCACATGAAACCCGAGATCGACCCGGCCAACACCAGCAGCACGCCGCCGACGAACCACCTTGGTTCGGCCACCGAAGTCAGCATCACCGAAGCAAACACCAACGAGGCGATCAGCCCGATTCCGGACGACAACGCATCCATATTGTCCAGAAAGTTGAAGGCATTGATCAGCACCCCGATCCACAGCACCGTGAGGATAAACCCGATCCACGGCTGAGAAGCAAAGACCGTGGCCCGGATCCCTCCCGCTGCGAGCCCCACCGCGATCCCCAATTGCAGGAGCAGACGCGGCTGCCACGGGAGCGGGCGAAGGTCATCCAGCAGCCCCATCGTCGAGATCAGCAGACCCGCTGCGACGAGCTTCCAGAAGTCACCCGCCCGGGACAAGACCCCGGATAGATGCGGCCGCAACTCATCGGGAAGCCAAGCTGGTAACGTCGGCTGGCGCTGCAACCACCAGACCGCGACATACGCCGCGATCGTCGTGACCAAGAACCCACAGACGATCCCCAAGCCGCCGCCGAGTGGGGTGGGTGTCGTGTGAACCTTGCGAGCGGCGGGTTGGTCGATGAGGCCAACTCGCGGGGAAAACCACCGCATAAACCCCGTCACCGCGCACGAGATGACGAATGACGGAAGGAGGCAAGCTGCAAGAAACCAGAGCACCAGATTCACTCCGCCACGGGTCGCCGCAAGATCTGAAAGGCCCGCCAGGAGTATTCGACTCCGCTATATACCGTGATCGCCACCGTACCCCAGATGGCCAGATCGCGAATCCAGAACAACGCAGCCGGAGAACTGTAGTGACTCCAGGCGGTCACAAAGTCGGAGCTGAGCGAGAGCAGGCACAGCGGCACGGCGAGGCATTGCACGGCCATTTTGATCTTCCCCGACCAACGAGCCGAGAAGTCAGTTCCGCGCTGTTCCATGAAGGCCCGCACCTGGGTGATGAACATCTCGCGAGCGATAATCACAAAGGTGACCCACGCTCCAATCCCGCTGGTGGGCCACTTCATCAGGAAGATAAACGATCCGCAGATGATGATCTTATCGACAAAGGGATCGAGGATCCGCCCCAGGACCGTCACTTGCCCATACTTGCGGGCTAAGTAACCATCGAGGAAGTCGGTCATCGCGGCAATCACAAAGACCACCGCTGACGTGATCCAATAGCCATTGATCCAGATCAATGTGAACAGCACCAGCGCTAGCACAAACCGCGACAGCGTGATGGCGTTCGGCAAATTGAGCGAACGCGAATCAATCGTCAGCGTAGGACGCGAAGGCTCGGACTGGCCAGTCATGGTCAAAGGGGCAGCTTCCATCAAGCGACCTGCGAAGGCGGACCGACCCGGCTCCCGGATTCTACTGGCCGACACTCCGTCGCCTCGCAGGCATAATAGCCAGTTCCGGGGAACCCGCTACAGCAAGCCATAGGCTTTCAACGTTCGCTCGAGCTTGGCCCGATCCGCTTCCGGCAGTTCCGTTAGTGGTAGACGGACATCCCCCGTGTCGCGGCCCAGACGTTGCATCGCGGCCTTGATTGGAATGGGGTTCGTGGCCAGTGACAGCAAGTCGCGGCAGAGCGGGAAGAGTTTGTTGTGCCAGCGCTGCGCCTCGGCGATGTTCCCGGACTTCCACGCGGCGAGCATGGCCTTCACATCCTTCGGGACAATGTTGCCCACCACGGAGACCACCCCGCTGCCACCGAGGGCCAGCAGCGGCAGCGTCAAGCTGTCGTCGCCGGAGAGGACAGACAACTGGCTGCCCGCGAGGATCCACGAGGCTTGGTCCATGTTGCCGGTCGATTCCTTCACGGCGACCACGGTGGGGATTTCCCCGATGCGGCAGATCGTGTCGGCCTCGATGTTCTTCGCGGTCCGCCCGGGGATGTTGTAGATCACGATCGGGAGGGAGCTGGCTTCGGCGATGGCGGCGAAGTGGCGGTAGTACCCTTCGGCCATCGGCTTGTTGTAGTACGGCCCGACGACGAGAGCCCCATCGGCCCCCGCCTTCTGCGCGGCCTGGGTCAGGCGGACAGCCTCGCTGGTACTGTTCGAGCCAGTGCCCGCCATGACTTTGATGCGGCCGGCGGCGTGCTCACAGGTGATGGCGATAACGCGGTCATGTTCGTTGTGATCGAGGGTCGGGCTTTCGCCGGTCGTGCCGCACGGGACGAGACAGTCGGTGCCTTGCGCGATGTGCCAGTCGACCAGTTTTCGCAGCGCGGACTCATCCACTTTGCCGCCGGAGAACGGCGTGACGATGGCAACGGACAGACCGGCGAACTGCTCCCCTTTACGGGCCATGGCAAACCTCTTGCACGGGCGTCATACGCCCCGAATTGAACGGACAGTGACCACGAACGAGCCACGAATCCTAGCCGAAGCGAAAAGGAATGTCTTGCCGACGCCGTCCGCTTTACTTCCCCTGCGGATACTTGGGCCCCTCTCCCAGGTAAGGGTGCTGCTCGAAGAACGCATCCCCCTTTCCATGCGATCGGGGATCACCGGACGCCTTGAGTTCTTTCGCCAACTGATCCGCCAACTTTTGTTTCGTTTCGGCATAGCGCGGATCATCAGCGATGTTCGAGAGTTGCTCCGGATCGAGGTCCAGATCAAACAGCTCCTCGCTCGGTCGCTTCGCAAAGGCCAGATCATACGCCCGGCGGTGCTCGGGATCGCGGTCGCGGTTGTCGACCAGATAACTCTTGGTCGCTCCATTGTCCGTGTCGCCGTACCACACTCCCGGGACAGCCGCTTGCTGGGAGTCGCCACTTCCATTGGGCCAGCGGTCGGGACGCAAGTTGCGGATGTACAGATACCGTTCGGTGCGGATCGCCCGGCTGGGGTAGCCCCCCAAGTCGGGCGCGGGTTGGGACGGAACATGGCGTTCTTTTCCCGTGAGGACATGGTCACGGAGCGGGTCGATGCGGCCCGACTGATCGCTTTTTAGGACGGGCATCAACGAGCGACCGGTCATGTCGGCTGGGATCGGAAGACCGGCAGCCTCCAGCAACGTCGGGGCCACATCTTGCAGACTAATAAAATCGGAAGTCGTCCGGCCCCCCTTCACGATCCCGGGCCCGCGAACCACGAACGGGACGTTGGTCCCCATGTCGTAGAGGTTGCTCTTCCCTCGGGGGAAGGCCATCCCGTGATCGCTCGTCACGATCACGATCGTATTGTCGAGTTCTCCCACATCCTCCAGGGCAGCCACCGCCCGACCAACGAGGGCATCGAACCGCTCGACCTCGAACAGGTAATCGGCAATGTCGCTCCGCACCAACTCCACCTCGGGGAAGGCTGCGGGGACTTCGACCTGGGCCGGGTCAATGCCCGCTTTCTTTCCGGTCCCTTCGTCGAAAGGACGGTGCGGGTCAGCGGAGCCGAGCCAGAAGCAGAACGGTTTTTCCGGCGGGCGTTTCTTGAGGAATGTCTGAAAGTCGGGGAACCGCGGACCCGCGATGTTCCTTTGTGGAGTCTCCGTCCGCCCCGGTCCCCACCCCTTCGCGAACAGGCCGCAGGCATATCCGTTCTCCGCCAGGATCTCCGGAAACGATCGGAACTTGTCCGGAAAGACGCAGTGCAGATTGGCCCCGGCCTCGAGCCGCCAATGCCATTGCCCCGTCAGAATCGCCCCGCGAGAAGGGGTGCAACTCGGGGCGGTGCAGTAGGCTCGCTCGAACAGCAACCCCTCGCGAGCCATCCGGTCGAACGTCGGAGTCCGCGCTTCAGGCGTGCCATAGGCTCCCGCGTGCCGCCCCCAATCGTCGGCGATGGCAAACAGTATGTTGGGACGTTTCGCCGTTTCGGCGGCATGACCAATGATTCCCCAGGCGAGTATGAGCACCAGGCCGAGAAGTCCTCTCAGCCGCTTCGTGAAGGATTCCGCCAAAGTCATCATGCCCCCTGAGTGTGAACTCCGTCGTGAAAGCCGCTGGCTGCTCGCCAAGCGACTTTCCCCCAGTATCGCTTGGCAGGAGGTGGACATGCCCACGACATGCCACCCAACGAAACGACGCATTTGCCAGCATGGAACTGCCTGTGTTATTGTCTGTCAGTATGGCCCTCTTCATGTTGTGAAACAACTGAGAAGTTCGCTCAGGGTTTATCAGTTCCAAGGTGGATCATTCATGGCGATTCAAGTCAACTGTCCGGATTGTGGCAGGAGTTGTCGCTTCCGTGACGAGCGGGCGGGTGAGGTGGTCGAATGCAAGGCTTGCGGAGCTGATATTCGGCTTTCGAAACGGACACCGAATTCTGGGACGGTTGGACAACGCAAGAAGCAACCTCAGCCTCAAGCGAAGGGATCGTTTCAGAAACTGCTGCTGGGGGGCGGCGTTATCGCAGGGGTTTTGATTGCCATTCTGGTGTTTCTCTTCACGCGGGGTGAGGATGCACTGCGTGCCGATAATCAACAAACTGGCGAGGCTTCAGATCCCGCTCCAGTAGAAGCTGTTTCGGCGACAGCAGACAAAGCGCCCCCAGTGATCGCCCCCCAGGGAACAGAGCATCAGGCCACCTCAGCTCCCAGTTCTGGACCAGTTCGTCCTCCTGCTGGGCTCGCGATGGGAGGGTCAGGATTTCAGACAGCACAAGCGGAGGAAGGCTCCAACTTTCTTCCAGCTCACGACTGGAAAGTCTCTGTCGACCCTTCTGCCGAGCCATCGTTGGGAGAATTCACCGAGAAATTTAATGTCAAGTTATCGGGTGGTTTCATTATGGAAGAGCATGTGCGTTATCCGGACTTGCCGAGCCCGTTTGTTCTCATTGGGGGCGATGGCCCGGGCAAGGAACACCGGGAACTGTGGAATTTGCAGACCGGAGCTAAGGTGACCACTCTGAAAGGGGTGAAAATCACGGGGCGAACCGTTGGTCTGAGCACAGATGGAACACTGGTCGGATGGTTCCGGCATGCCGCAGGATCAGGTGGAGTCAATGGGGGCATTGAGGTCTACGATATCGAGGCCCAAAAGTCGCTCGGGGCGGTGCCCGTCGATTCCCAAAAGTTGAATGTGGCGCAGGTTGCGATTCCAAACAAAAAACGACTGTTGGCCTGCTCGAACGTGAATCGGAAGATCGTCTCCTGGAAGCTGCCCTCCGGGGAATTGGAACGGGAAATCCAACTTGAAGATAAAGGACAACCTGATCCCCATTGGGCTTTCAGCCCCGGGGGGCGGTACGTGGCCGTTGTCACCAACTACTTATCGCGTGAGATTCAGATCTTTGACTTGGACTCCGGTGCAAAGGCCGGGACCATTGCCTTTGAAAAACCTGGTCCGATCATCTACGGCATGGCTTTTTCCCGCAACGGAACTGAGTTCGCTGTGGCGTACGCCTCGCCATTTGAAAATAAAGCGGAACGGTTTGTGATCTGGAAAGTGGAAGACGGTTCGATCGTATCAGATTTTGTGGTCCCCAATCCTGAGAACCGGAAGATCGATGCGCTACACAGCAAAGGCAGCCTTCAGTGGTTTCCCGATGGCCAGCGACTCCTGTACAAAGGCATCTACATCGTCGACCGAAGTTCCAAGTCCTTCGTTTACGCTCTCGACAAGCCTGCGTTCGAATACCAGACTGGATTGACTCGTCGGGTTCTCAGTGACAACGTCATCGTCTCTTGGGATGGTGATCACCAGAAATCAAACCTCCACCCGCTGAAGATTGGGGCGGATGAGATTGCTCAGTCCAAAGCGGTCACTCAGTCTGGAGGGCAGTTGTTCGATGCCAAGTTACCTCCACTGACAGCCTTTGACCGAGGTCGGGCGAAGGATCAATCCGAGGTCGGGCATGACTGGCAGGTGACTCCTGATCCTGCTGAAGGAGCGGTGGACTTGGCGGACACCATTACCATGTCCGCAGATGGTCGAGTCTGTGAAATGGCCTTCTCTCGCAAAGACACGGGAATCGTGTGTGTCCGAATGCGAGAATCCGACGGGGCACCAGCCATTGAGCGGCTCAGCAGTCGGCCCGAAGTCCTCATGCAGCTTCATGGGAGCAGCGTGCGATTACGAGTCTTACGTTCTCCCGCAAAGGGACGCACGAATTGGATCAACGTTTATGACGCCATCCAGAAAAAACTTGCCAAACGGATCGACATCCCATTTCCTTGTGAACTGATGGCCGTCAGTCCTGACGGGAAGAAAATTCTTGTTCAGGCAATCGATGGTGACGGCCGTCTGGATGTCTTTTCTACGACCGATGGGCAACATGAGGCCGCTTGTCGCCCGTTTCAGGATGAATCGGAACAGAAAGATCGAGGAATTGCGACTGCCATCTTCGTGGATCACGACACGATTGCCGTTTCCAGCCGAGGTGACAAACTGGTCGCCTTCAAGATCCCCACATGTGAACCACTGTATTCCTCCTCTGATGACGGCCTCGTGGCGATTTCGCCGGGGGGCAAATGGATCGCCACATGTACATCGGAGGATGTCCATCTCCGAGACGCCCAGACGGGAGAGGGGCGCGGAACGATCGCGACTGGCGCGGTGGGGGTATTAGGCCATTCGTTCTCTCCGAAGGGGGACCGAATGGCGATCTTGGTGACTGGTCTCAAGGAGACGGAACTGAGAATCGTGGATCTGGCCACAGGGGGGACATCAAGTATCCCGCTCCCCCAATCGTTTCCACCTGTCATGTGGGTTGATGAGAACTCAGTGCTCCTCAGCGCAATGCCTGGCCAACATGGTGCGGATCATGCCATGTATCTTGTTGATCTCACTCGGAATGCTGTCCTCTGGACCTACTTGTACAGTCCGCTCGACGATCTGTGTTTCAATGAACGTACCTTCGATGGTCGGTTTTGGATCGCGGGACCGATCGGCAAAGGGGATTCACGTCGAATGACAGCCCTTACGCTTCCGGATGAATCCATCAAGAGACAACTGGCGGAACGTGACTTTGAGTCCAGAGCACTTGTCAAACCGGGGACCGCAGTCGCACTGTCTTTAACATTCGCCGAACCCGCAGAAGTCAAAAACTTTCGATCGCAAGCGGAGTCAATCGTCGAGCAGCGTATTCAAGACAACAAACTGCTTGTGATGGAGGACGCGGCGATTCAACTCGTTGTTGACATCTCACCCTCCACATCGGCAGGTCAGATGCAAGTAAACATGACGTCGATTGGAGCCGGAAAGGTGAACCGTCAGGATATCTCCGTCGAAAGAAGACGAGTTGCGATCCGTCTCGCATATCAACAAGGGGGTCAAACGATCTGGGAATCCAAATCAGAAGTCGGCAACGACTCTTTCTTCGTGGAACGAATCGCAGATGGGGAGGCTGTGCAGACGGCCCTCGACAAGAGTATGTGGGAACGGACCTTGATTGCGCTCAAAATTCATCTCCCTCCGAGCTATATCTTCGCGGCTGGAACTCAAGGCCTAGGCGCTTCTCGCTTGACCGGGCGCGGACCTGTGCCTATGAAGTAATCTTGCCGTTGCTCATGCGCGCCTGCTCCCCAATACCTGTTCCATGCGGTATGAGGGTCTAACCCCCTGAACGGCCCGCAGCTAGCGCCGCCTTTCGGCTCACTTATGTGCCATTCCAGACCGCTCGAAGAATAAGTCTTACCGCTGGACGGCCGCTGGGAACTTTTGACCGGTCGAGGCTGCTCGTGTGTCGAGGACGGGAAACTGGGCCCCCGAGTTCTGCCGCCGCAAGCTGGCGTAGAATTTGTCCTTGGCATGGCGGGCTTCGGGCCGCTGGCGATAATCGCGAGGCCGATTCCCGGTATCTGGCCCCCATTGAGCATCGGCATACGGGTCGTGGATCTGAGCCTCGCGACGCTCATACTCGGACGGCATGGAAGTCAGATTCGGGAACCGGACCGTGTGCGTTGTCAAACACCCTGCCAAGGCTGGTGCGATCAGCAACATCCAGAGGGGTGACGGGCGACGCATCAATGTCTCCATGAACCCGGCCCCGCAACGGAGTGCCGATTCGAACGAGGGGAAGATGTACCGCAAAAAAGAAAACGCCGATAGGCGAATTCTGCCGATTCACGATCCCGGGCGGCGGCTAGGGGTTGTCGGGGCACTCTTCGCCCCACTTGCCGTAGCAGAAGTCGTGAGACTTCTGCCGGCTGGAGCGTGGTCGTTGCTGGACGGCAGAATTCTGACGAACAGCTCCGGTCTCGACGACGATGAATTCGAAACCACCCCTTCGGCGGTGATGCTCTTAACCCCTCCGCTTGCTATCTTTTCCCGCTCAGTCACTCCTCCTATCGGAAGGCCCCCCCCATGCCGCGCGTCTTGCTTACTGATCGTCCCTGGCCCGATGACCGGATTGAACGGGGGATTTTGTCGGCGGCGGGGATCGAGCTGATTGAAGCTCCGGCGGGGGATGAGGCGACGCTCTCGAAGCTGGCAGCGGATTGCCAGGCGATCATGACCTGCTGGGCCAAGGTCACGCAAAATGTCATTGCGGCCTCGCCCGAGTGTCGGCATGTGGCACGGCTGGGGATCGGGCTCGACAACATTGATGTGGCCTACGCGACCTCGCGGGGGATCGTGGTCACGAATATTCCGGACTACTGCATCGAGGAGGTCGTCGATCACGCCCTGGCCTTGATGCTCGGGCTCGCCCGGAATGTGGCCTTCCATTATCTGCGTACGAAACGGGGCGTCTATGACCTGCGGTCGGGACAGCCGCTGCGGCGGATTGCAGGGCAGACGCTGGGGCTGTTCGGGTTTGGACGGACGGGACAGCTTCTGGCCCGCAAGGCGCAGGGGCTGGGACTGAAGGTCATCTCCCACTCCGCCCGCGGAAACAACCAGGGGACCGGGATTGAGATGGTCAGTCGTGAAGAGCTTTTCCAGCGGAGTGACTTCCTGTCGCTGCACGCCCCGTTGACGCCGCAGACGAAGCAAGCCATCAACGCCGAATCGATCCGGCTGATGAAGCCGCACGTGGTGATCGTGAACACCTCACGCGGGGGGCTGATCGATCACGCCGCGTTGTGGGCAGCGCTGCAAGAGAACCGCCTCGGCGGGGTGGGGCTTGATGTCTTCGACCCCGAGCCGCCGAATCTGGCTGATCCGTTGTTCTCCGATGAGCGGGTGATTGCGACACCGCATATTGCGTTTGTGTCGGAGGAATCGCTGATCAACTTGCGAGAGCGAACGGCCCGGCAAGTCGTCGACACGCTCCAGGGGCGCACCCCTGAGAACGTGATCAATCGGCAGGTTCTCACGAACCGGTAGAATCGGAATCGTGGTTTGTCGCCGTTTGGCAACCCGGCCCCGCTTTGTGGCGATTTCGAAACTAGGCTACGACCAGAGGGATGGTGTCCCTCACCGTCGGCCCCGTTTCGAAAGTGCTTCCCGTGTCTCAGCCCGACCTCGTACAACGTACTGCTTCCGAGCAGGGAGCGGCCCACCAGATCGCCGGATTGGCCGACCAGCTTCGCCTGAAGGACGAACTGGTCTCCCAACTCACCGAGCGGCTGGAGCAAACCGTCGAACAGCTCGACCGCCTGCATCGAACGGGGGCCGATCGACGTTCGGGTGGTGGCGGTGACCCCTCGCAGTTCTCGGCAAAACTCGACGAGGCCCTTCAGAATTGGGGCCAGACGACCGAGCAATACGATGCCATCATCGAGCGGCTCGACGGGATGTACGACATCCTCGAAAAGGGCGGCGGCCCAGCCACTGGCGGACACAGCGCAAGCCAGAGTCGCAGTTCCACGAGTTCCTCAACGCCCGCCCGATCTTCGGCTCCGGCCCCCGCAGCGGCCCCCGCCACCGGGTCGTACTGGGACAAGCTGAAAGCGGGCATGATGGACGGGGCGGGAGCCCCCGCTCCCACAGCATCCGCACCGGCATCAGCATCGGCACCGGCCCACCAACGCCCAGTTCTCAATCCGTCGACGGATGACACAGCATCCTCAACCGAATCGACGGAATCTCCCACCTTGTTGGTGCTTGGCGATCTGCCCACACCGGTGGTCTTTGTTATCGAGGCCGCTGATATCGAGCAGTTACGAGCTGCGGTGACTGAGCGGGATCAGTACATCGTGGCGCTCATCTCGCAGTTCCGAACCATTGAGAGCCTGCCAGCACTGCCACCCGACCTGGAGAAGGCGGGGCTGGCTCCCGAGGAACTGATCCGCAGCCTGACCGAGCTGGAAGCCCGACTGAAGGCGAAGATCCAGCGAGAAGAGTTGGAACTGTCGATTGAACGGGCCAAGATGGCCCGCGAACGGGCGAAGCTCGATTTGATCAAGGGACAACTCGAAGGCCAGATTCGCCGCTTGGCCAGTGGAGTCGCCGTCGAGCCGCCGACTGAGAAGAAGCCGCAAGAGACGGACAAGAAAATGGGTTGGCTCAAACGACTCCGAGGGACTCCGAATCCGGAGTAGCGTGCGCTGTGCCAGGGCTTAATGAATGAATGGGTTGGATCTGGAAAAGCCGCCATTAGACCGCCGCAACGCTAAAACTTGGGGTTGGAGTCCCGGCTTTAGCCTGTCCGGAACAGCCTCAAGGCTGGACTCCAGCCCTTCTTTCGTAGCCACAGTTCAAATCTGCCCGCGTGAGGAATATGAACTCCAACCTCGATTGTTCGTTTCATGGAGGCAGTCGTTCCCTGAAGTGGGGCCGCTTTCAAAAACGTCAACCGGGCCACGCTGACTGCTCTATTGGACCGGCATCGCGCCCATGGTGGCCAGTTCGGGCAGTTGCAAGTCGCGAATCATTCGGCGGGCTAACTGGCGGTGTCCGACCGGCCCCGGTGTCTTCGTTTCGCCGTCCATCCAGCTTTCAGTGGCCCCCGTGGATGTGGCTGCCCATTCCCAATGCTCCCAATGATCGACGACCAGCACATCGTATTCTTGCGAGATGCCGCGGATCGCTTCGACCAGAATCAGATGGCGCGTCAACTCGGCATCGCCTTGCCCCGGCAAGCAGGGCGGCGTTTGCAGGATCAACTGGCAGCCAAATCGCTTCGACCAACGAAGCAGCCGGACGATCATCTGTTCAAACCGGTCGATGTTCCGCGATTCAGCCTCTTGGCTCCCGATCGCGAGGAAGCAGACATCCGGGTCGAAGCGGAGGACGCGCCGCTCAAACTCGAAGAGGACTTCCGAAATCCGCGATCCGGGATAGGTCGCATCAATGAACACATCGCGCGATCGAGAAAACTGCTTGCGAACCGTCGCCGAGAACATCGTGGGATAGGTCATCCACGGCTGGGACTCGGTCACGCGGCGGGGGGTGTGGCTATCACCGATAAACAACCAACTCGACGGGGCCTCATCCTTGAGCAGTTCAGGGATCGACCGCACTCCGTTTCGTTCTGGAAGCGGAAACGCCCGCTCATCGGCTGGGACACGCGAGACAGCCTGCTCCTCCTCAACGAGTTCGGGTTGGCTTGAAGGGGGCCGGTTGTGATCGATGGCGATTCCCAGCGATTGGGAAAGGATCAATCTCCTTCGCCGGGAATTGGCGGAATGGACGGAACGAGAGCGGAACACCATCGCGAACCCCTGTCAGTTTGGGAAGCTTCATCATCCTACACCGTGCTTGGACCGGGGTGTAGTCCCTGTTGGGGCGAGTGACACGCAGTTCGTGTAGAAAGCGGCGGCGAGTTCCCGTACTTGTCTCTAGCTGGGGTCGCTCAGAAATTCGACATCCTCCGGGCACATTCGTGTGCCCAACGAACAATCGTCTCCGCGCTTCAGCACGTTGTTCGTGCTGAACTGACCCCGGTCGCTTGCGGCCGGGGTCTTATTATTTTGGGGCTGGTAGGGCGCGGTCGCGAAGCTCTTGCTGAGCCGCAATGCAATCGACCTCGCCCCGGTATCCGAGGCGAGGTCGAGTTGTTGCTTCAGGCTGCGATCAGACCGATCGAGACCCGATTAGAAGCTGAGCACAGCGTCGATTCCGAGGATCGTCTCGTCGACCGGCACGCCGATGGGGTTGTTTCCCTTCTCGCCAGCGGGTGACCACTGGTGGCGAACTTCTGGCCGGATGACCATGTTCGGTGTCAGCTTGTAGTTCAGGCCGAGAGTCGCTTCGTGGTACGAGACGCTGTTGATCTTGGCCCATTCCCCACGGGTTCCCACCGAGAGCTTGTCGGTGATCGTGTAGAACAGGTAGTTCGCCACGCTCACGGTGTGGAATGTGCTGACGCCACCGGCGACTCCTTCGTTCCCACGGGCCACATCGAGAGCGGCAGCGTAGGTCAGATCCTCCGTCAGCGTGGCATTCATCACGAGGTGATGACTGTGCCCATCGCCAATCCAACCGTTGTTACCGGCGGTGGCGATATAGGTGAAGGAGACATCGTCCGAAGCCTTGACGGTGGCACCACCGAGGAATGAGGAGGCGTTGTTGAACCGGGCAAAGCCCGAATCCCAACCGGCCACCCATCCACCGTACACGGTGAGATCATCGCTGGCGGTGTAGGTCGCCAAAGCCCCCGTGTGGGTGAACGGCTCGGTGAAGTTCATCATGAACGTGTGGCTGTAGAAGAAGTTCCCGGTCGAGGGGACGACTTCATAACCAGCGGGCGTGAAGAAGTGACCGACCTTGACCGACAACTTGTCGTAGGCGATCACACCGTACGCTTGGGGAAGGGCGAAGCCGTAGCCCGCTCCGC